>CACHJY010000028.1 GCA_902580265.1 uncultured Alphaproteobacteria bacterium | reverse complement strand
ATACTGTCAAAAAACATATTTTTTATAATCAAAAATTTTAAATTTTCAGGCTTATATTTTCTAAGTTTTTGATACTTTCCATTGGTCATTGCATTAAATAGCAAGTTCGTATCTTCAACAGTTTTGCAAATCGGTCCTAAGGTATCAAAGTTAGGGCAAAGTTTCAAAACGCCAGCTAAATCAATAAGATTATGGGTAGTTTTCAATCCTACTAAATTATTCCAGGCTGCAGGAATTCTCACAGATCCGCCAGTATCCGATCCAATTGATCCAAGACAATAATTTCTAGAAACAGATACTGCCGAACCTGAAGAAGATCCTCCAGAAACAAGCTCTTCATTAAATGGGTTAGCAGGAGTAGCGGTTATTGGATTTAGACCAAGACCCGAAAAAGCAAGTTCGGTCATGTGTGTTTTACCTAAAATAATTACTCCTTGGGATTGTAAATCATCTACAAAATGCGCGTTTTTCCTTGCTTTTTTTTTATTAGTTAGAGATGATCCGCCACCTGTTATTTGTCCCTTGATATCGGCTAAGTCCTTAACCGATATTGGAATCCCATCAAGAACGCTTTTTCTTAATCCTGCTCTATTTCTTTTTTTTGATTCTTTGGCTGAGTATAGAGCGGATTTTTTAAATACTTTAGTAAATATATCTTTTGAGTTGGAGTCATTCGATATTTTTTCTAAATAAAATTTAGTGAGTTCCTCAGGGCATATCTGCCCTGAATCAATTAATTTGCTAACATCCTTAATGTTTTTATATTTTAAATTATCAAAGTCCATTTTGTTTGTTGATTGGTTTTACTTGAATTTTAATATAATAAACTAGTTAAATTATTTACTAAATATAATATTTTTCAATTTAACTTATGATTGTTTTGTTCATGAAAAGTTCAAAAAAAAGACAAATTGTCATAGCCGGAGCAGGCTTAATCGGAAGCACAATGGCAATAGCACTCGCTTCGGCAGGGTTTGATGTAACTGTTGTTGATAGAACCACAGAAGACGATCGATTAAAAAGAAATAAGGGACGAACGTATGCTATATCAAGAACCTCAAAGAATTTATTAGATAATCTTGGCCTATGGGATAAAAAAAAATTAAACGTAAGCCCTATTGAAAATATCGTTCTGTCGACGAGAAATAATTTGGGCGACATTAGACGCCAATTGGCAGAGTTTAATAAAGAAAACTCTGAGGATGACCCATCGAGCTACATGATAGAAGACATTTATTTGAGAAGAGTGCTAGGTTCAGAGCTTAATAGAAATATGAAAATTCAATTAGTTAACTCCACAGAAGTTATTCAGGATCAAACAAATAGTTCTGAGGTAAAAATTATGCTTTCTGACAAATCAATGATTAGTACTGAAATATTAATTATCAGCGACGGAAGAGAGTCAGACTTTGCAAAGCGCTTGGATAAAAAATTTTTTCAAAAAAGTTATAACCAGGTCGCAATAGTTGGAAACCTATCTCATCAAAATGAGCACAAATTTGCAGCCCATCAATTATTTTTGCCTGGTGGTCCACTTGCAATACTTCCTTTGCGTGGAAAACGATCAACCTTCGTTTGGAGTTTGCCAAAGGAAATGGGAATTAAACTGAGTACATCCAAAGATGAAATATTTATTAAATTATTAAAGGAAAATATTGGAGATATTTTAAATGATCTATCATTGATAGGAGAAAAAAAAATGTTCCCTTTATATCTTAGATTCCTAAGAGACTCTATCGATAATAGAAAAGTTTTTATTGGAGACTCTGCACAAGCAATTCATCCTCTCGCTGGCCAGGGGCTAAATCTAGGGTTAAGAGATGTCGCCTCTTTGGTCGATATACTTTTGAAGGGCAAAAAATTAGGCCTAGATCTCGGCAGCACAGACCTCTTAAAAAAATATGAATTATGGAGGTCATTCGACAGGATATCTCTTGCGACTTATACAGATTTGATAAACACGTTATTTTCAAATAATAATTTTTATCTCAAATCTTTCAGAGAGCTGGGTATGAATGCTATAGATAAATCTCGGCTCTTAAAAGGTTTTTTCGTTAAAGAGGCTGCAGGTGAGTATGGAGATCTTCCAGAGCTGCTCAAATAATAAGCCGATTATCTAGGACTTCTCTTAGCCAATATTCTCTGCAGTGTCCTTCTATGCATGTTAAGTCTCCTAGCAGTCTCAGAAACATTTCTGTTACAAAGTTCAAAGATTCTTTGAATATGCTCCCATTTCACCCTATCAGCTGACATTGGGTTAATTGGAGGAGGAGGTTTGCTCTGGCCGCTAAAAACAAGAGAGTTTAAAATATCATTTGCGTCCGCAGGCTTTGACAAATAATCAATTGCACCTATCTTCACGGCAGCTACAGCAGTGGCGATTGCTCCATATCCGGTGAGCACTATGATTTTTGAATTTGAATTTATTTTTCTTATACTTTCCACTGCATCTAACCCAGTCCCATCGGTAAGCCTGAGGTCAATTATAGCGTAGTTAGGGCAGATGCCTTTTATTATTGTACCAAATTCTGCCAAAGAGCTGGCAGGAAATACGTTAAAACCTCTTTTTTCCATAGCTGAACTCAATCTTTTCAAGAAAGGTAGATCATCGTCTAAGATAAGAAGAGAATTATCTTTTTCGATCTTATAATTAGTTTCATCTAACATCAGCATTCGTCCTTTCAATGAATAATATGTTCTAAAATCATTTCGCGTCAAACATTTTCCTTAGCATTGCAATACAGCACGCGACGACACTAATTAATTTTACGGGCATTAAAAAAAAAGTATGTTAGATAATATTAAGTAAATTACTACTTCAGCTTCGAGAATGATAAATTTTATTAAAAGACAAATATATTTAAATGAAAGCTGGATAAAGCCTAAAACTCTGTTAAATCTCCGCTGGCTTGCGATAACTGGACAGAGTGTTGCAATAGCAGTTACGTATTTTATATTGGACTTAACCTTTAGTGTTCAGGCATGTTTCGCTATAATTCTATTTTCTTGCATTGTTAACCTTGGTTCTATTATTTATTTTAGAACGGAAAAGAGATTAACAGCTTTTAAGACATTTTTATTTCTCTCTTTTGACTTGACACAAATTTCGTTTTTACTTTTTTTTGCTGGTGGAGTAAGCAACCCTTTCTCGATGCTTATTATTGTACCGGCTATAGTATCTGCATCTTCTTTGCCAATAGTTTACCTGATTACCCTGGGTATCATGACACTTTTAAGCATATTACTTTTGAGCGTTAAATATATTCCTATCATAGACAATTCAGGAGACATATTAAAGCCTCCAGAAATTTTATTGTTTGGTTTTTCAGCTTCATTGGTGATTACTGTGACATTTTTAGGTAGTTATGCGAGAAGAGTATTCCTAGATAACTCAAATATGAATAAAGCACTTCAGGCTACTCAAGTTGCTTTGGAAAAAGAGAGAAAATTAACAGCCTTGACGGGTGTGGTTGCTGCTTTAGGACACGAATTGGGATCACCACTTGCAACAATAAAATTGGCTTCGTCAGAGCTCCTTAGTGAAATTGACAGCAAGAGTCCAATTTACGAAGATGTAAAGTTAATCTTCGATCAAACTGAGAGATGTAAGACAATTATTTCTGATATGGGCTCACTCGGAAAAGATGATCAATATGTTAAAATTATTGATTTTGTCACACTTCTTTTTGAAGCTAGTCAGCCTCATAAAAAGTTTGAGAAGAAAATAATTTTTAGACTTAATGGAGTAAAACAAAGTCATAAAGGAATATCAATAAAGGAAAAAATGATACCCTTGGTAAGGAGAGAGCCTGAACTGATCCATGGAATTAGGAATATTGTTCACAATGCACTTAAATTTTCAAAATCCTATGTGGATATCAACTTAATCGTTACCGATACAAAAATAAATTTAGAGATAATAGATGATGGCATAGGTTTTCCTCACGATATAAAAAATATTATTGGAGAACCATTTTTAAGGAGTAGTGATTTGAATTTGGACGAGGTAAAAACTAAAACATTTGAGGAAGGTATGGGCCTTGGTTTGTTCATTGCAAATATTTTATTAGAAAGAACTAAGGGACGGTTAAAATTCTCTAATGTGAAACAGACTGAAAACAATAGGAAAAAACAAATAAAAGGCGCAAGAGTCGAGGTTTCATGGGATAGGTCTTCAATTGAAGTCTTACAACGAGAAGAGAAATACAAAGTCAAGGAAAACCCTAGAAATGTTAGTTGAGCCATATATTGTTTTAGAATCGTTTAATCTGAAAATCACTGCTCTATCCGACATAGCAAAAATTTTCGCACAACATATAAAAAATAGTGACGTGCTACTTCTTACAGGTAGAGTCGGTGCTGGAAAGACTGTGTTCGCTAGACTGTTTATAAAAGCTAAAGCAATCAGAGAAAATATAATTATTGAAGAAGTTCCCTCTCCAACGTTTTCCTTGGTTCAAAGCTACGAATTTAAGCATTGCAAAATTTCACACTTTGATCTTTACAGGGTTAATAGTGAGGTGGAGTTATTCGAGCTAGATATACCTGATATTTTTGATAGTCAGATAACTCTTCTAGAATGGCCAGAGATATTAGAAACAAAAAATCTACCGCGATATTTGAGTATAAAAATTAAAGAAACAGAAAAGCTTAAAGACGGTAGAGATTTTATAATTGAATTTTTTGGAGATAGTTGGGATGATTTAAGTGGTGCCTTATTAGCAAGTAGATATTTTACTAGTGAAAAGATATAAGTAAGAAAATATGGATTTAATTTTTTATGATTTTGAAACCACGGGTAGAGATCCACACTGGGACCAAATACTTCAGGTTGGAGCAACTAAAGTCTCAAAAGAATTTAATGAGATAGACTCATTTGAATTTAGATGTTGCTTAAAACCAGGCTTAATTCCAAGTCCGTTTGCACTTTCTGTTAACAACACTGATTATGCTAAGCTAATTAAAACGGAGTGCTCGCACTATGACATGCTTTGTAAGCTAGAAGAAAAATTTGTAAAATGGTCTCCTTCAATATTTATTGGTTATAACAGCATAAATTTTGATGAGGAATTTTTAAGAAACTCACTATTTAGAGCGCTTCTCGATCCATATTTGACAAGCAAAAATAATAACAATAGGGCAGATTTACTAGAGCTATTAAGAACCGTCGACTTTTTTTTCCCCGATACTTTAAACATTCCAATTAACAACAAAAAGAAAAAGACTTTTAAGCTAGATCGGATAGCGCCGGCAAATTCTATTAATCACCTTGCACATGATGCATTTGGTGACGTGATAGCGACAAAAAAACTAGCACAACTTATATCCAAAAGAAAGCCAAGTTTTTGGCAATCATTTTTGGAGGGCTCAAATAAATCACTAGTTCACAAAACCCTTTCGGAAGAAAAAATGGTATTTTTATGCCAAACCTTTTATGGGAAAACTACAGGGATTTCAGGTGTCTTTCTTTTAAGTCATCCCGTTTATAACTTTCCAGTGCTTTTTGATCTCAATTATGATCCACAAGAATTAATAGAATTAAATTTTCGGGATTTAAAAGAGATTTATACTGGTGGTCAAAAGTTTCTTAAATTTGTAAAATCAAATAGAGGTCCAGTTTTATTGAAAAAAAACCAAGTTGAGAGCAGTTGGTTTTTTGAATCAATTAATATAAACAAATTTCAAAAACGATCCGAGGTCTTAGAAAAAGCAACGAGCTTCAAGCAAAATTTAGCATCCATGCTTTTGGATATTGCTGAGGAGAATGAGCAAGACAAGGAATTAAGTGGGTCACAGGAGGATATTATGGCAGAAGAGACATTGTATACTGGGGGCTTCCCAAACATTAACGATCAAAAACTTAAACAACAGTTTCGGAAGGATAATTGGTCCAATAAATATAACATATGTAAGCAATTTTCTGATAAACGCCTTTCTTATTTTGGCTTGCGACTTATTTACGAGGAGTGTCCCGATGTTTTACCATCAAATGTTAGAGATAAAATTGAACGCTCGGTAGTCGACCAATTAACAAGCGTGAATAAAGAAAAATGGAAAACTTTCAACGATTTTGACAAAGAGATTGAATTTATTGAAAACGACTCTAAAACTATAGATAGTGGATTCGTCTTTGAGCTCAAAGATATAAGAAAACATTTTGAAGAAATTTATAATGTTAAAAAAGTATGAAAAACTAGGAGCAAGCCATGGCAACATTTAACGTAACCGATGAGACTTTTGACGAGCAAGTAATAAAGAGTTCAGTCCCTGTAGTAATTGATTTCTGGGCTGAGTGGTGTGGGCCATGCAAACAAATAGGCCCAGCCTTGGAAGAATTGTCCGAGGAATATGGAGAGAAAATTAAGATTGCGAAAATAAATGTTGATGAAAATCCAAATAGTCCTAGTAAATTAGGCGTTAGAGGCATCCCAGCGCTTTTTATTTTTAAAAATGGAGAAATGATTTCATCTAAAATTGGAGCTGCACCTAAGACAGATTTAAAAAACTGGATTGATCAAAGCACCTAGATTTCCACCCCGTTTTCTTTCAAAGCCTGTCCTGCCAAGTATAAGGAACCACAAATTAAAATCGAAGAATGCGACTCTATTCCCCTATTTTTAGAGCAAATGTTTTTAATAGCATCTCGAATATTACGCGCTGAGTATATTTTTTTCCAGCCAACTTCCTTGGCAGTGGAAACGGCCACCGATGTGAGTAGAGAAGAGGGCTGATTTTCAATTTCAACTATACTAAGAGATGAGGCTATGGCCCTTAAATTCATTAGGAAAGAGTTATAATCCTTGTTGCTGAGGGACCCATAAATAATATGCAGGTTTTTTTTATTTATAAAACCCATACTAGTCCTAAGTTGAGCGCTAGCATCTTCATTATGCCCTCCATCGATCCATAATTCATTCTTAATGTTATCAATCCTAATCAATTCGTATAGAGTTCCCTTTTCGATTTTTTGAAGTCTAGCTGGCCAGTAAGTGGACTTTAATCCCTCACAGATATATTTTTGGGGTATCTTTAAATGAGTAAGTGTGGAGATAGCAGTCATTGCGTTAATGACTTGGTGTGCGCCAATCAGATTGGGAAAAGGAAATTCTATTTTTCTACTACTATTTTTTTGGATAATAGATTTTCTTGAAATAGACACAGTAAAACTCTCTCCTGACCAAAGAGCTTGAGCACCATTTTCTTTGCATTTCTCCTCAATAATTCTTTTTACTATTGCCGATTGAGTTGAGATAATTGTAGGAACATTTTTCTTAATTATACCAGCTTTTGCTTTTGCAATTTTTTGAATTGAGTCACCTAAGTACTCCTTATGATCATAGGATATAGGAGTGATAATTGAGACTAATGGCTTTTCAATAATATTAGTAGCATCAAACTCTCCGCCCAGCCCAACCTCTAAAAGTGTATAGTCAGCAGGCGCTCTCGAAAAAGCAAGAAAAGCTGCACAAGTGGTTATTTCAAAAAATGTTATTGGTTGAGAGTTATTTGCCTTTTCGCATTCAGCAAGAACTTCTTTTAATGCATCTTCACTTATTCTTTTGCCCCCAACCTCTATTCTCTCATTAAAATTCACCAAATGTGGTGAGGTATAGGAGTGTATTCTGAACCCACTACATTGTAATCCGGATTTAATCATTGCAATAGTCGAACCCTTTCCATTAGTACCAGCTACATGTATTACGGGAGGCACTGATCTTTCGGGGTTGTCTAGTTTCCTCAAAAGTCTTTTTACTCTGTCTAATTTAAGGTCAATTATTTTGGGGTGTAAAGATTGCAGCCTTTTAAGTATCTCGTCCATTAGTCCCATCAAACTCTGTAATATTTCCTCTAATAGGTGGAGGTTGATTTTTTAATAGATAGATTAATTTTATTAGTTCTTCTCTCAAAAATTTTCTTGATACTACTTTATCAAGCATACCATGATCTAGCAAATACTCTGATCTCTGAAATCCCTCGGGAAGCTTTTCCCTAATTGTTTGTTCAATCACTCTTGGCCCTGCAAAGCAAATAAGTGCATTTGGTTCGGCTATTTGCACATCACCAAGCATTGCATAAGAGGCCGTAACCCCACCAGTCGTTGGGTTTGTTAATACAACTATATAGGGAAGTTTGGCAACTCTTAGCATTTCAATTGCAACGGTTGTTCTTGGCATTTGGATTAATGATAAAACACTTTCTTGCATTCTTGCGCCCCCAGCAGCAGCGAACAAAATAAAGGGAGATTTATTTTTGATCGCTCTTTTTACCCCCTCCAAAATTGCATTGCCCACAGCCATGCCCATAGAACCCCCCATGAACTTAAAGTCTTGACAGGCTATTATAGTTTTCATACTTCCTAAATTACCTTCAGATATTGAAATTGCCTCCTTCCGCCCGGTACTTTTTTGGGCATCCTTTATTCTGTCAGTATATTTTTTTGTATCTTTGAAATTCAGTGGGTCTTGTGCAGGGGAGTCGTAATCAATTGTCGAGTATACTCCATCATCAAACAATGATATGAAACGCTCCTCAGGAGACATGTACATATGGTAGTTACAATTTGGGCATACATTTAGGTTCTGACTGAACTCTTTGTGAAAAATCATAGAATTACAGCTCTCACATTTAACCCATAATGTCTCTGAGCTACCTTTACGTGAAAATATTGCATTGATTTTTGGTCTAACAAAGTTAGATATCCAATTCATTTTATATTCCAGTCAATAATAATATAATCTCTATTGCTAAACTAAAAAATAACATTATACAAAATAAAAATAAACCAACTGTTTTTTCTAATTATAATAGGGGTTAAACTCTAAAAGTTAAACTGGAGATTTGGCATTGGAAAATCTAAGCAAAGTATTTGGAGGATTTTATCTTCTTTTGTTTTTGGGTGGCTGCTTATCTGTTGGATCGGGACCACTTACCAATTCCATTTCTGTGCCCCCAGATCAGATTAAGGTAAAGTATAAATTGCCAAGGGGCTTTTGTCTGGATAGAAGCGCTAATAGCTCAACTGGTTTGCAAGAAACCTTGGTAATCACAAATTGTATAGAAGTAAATAATGATAATAAACGCTATTATAGTCGCAGACCTGTTGACACAATAGTTAACATTACATTCACTCAATTGCGAGTTCCAAAAAAAATTTCTAGACAAAAATATTTATCGGTTATTTCCGAAAAGATCGAATTTAAGAAATTTCTTACTACCTCTAGTAATAAAAAGCTTATTTATGGAAAAAGGAATTTAAAAAATTTTTTTTTTCACGTGGATTTTCAAATGATAAGTCCTTCTAAACGAAAGGAATTTGTAAGAAAATATTTTTTCTTAGTCGATAACAGAGTAGTGGTTATGACAATTATATCTTTTCAGAAGCCTAGAAAAAATACATACTCCTCATTTGAGAGTTTAATTAAAAAACTGAGTTAATCTAGTTTTTAAATTGCTCAGTTGCTTTTACCAATGCTGCTGTAATGCCAGATTCAGACATTGCATGACCCGCTTTTGACACCATAACTAAATTCGAGTTCGGCCATAATCTGTGAATTAACTCTGCTGTTCCCGGTGGACAAATCATGTCATACCTTCCCTGAACTATAATTGATGGTATATCTAATATCTTATGCATGTTGTCTTTGATTTGTTGCGATTCCCCCAAAAACCCAAGGTTCTTGAAATAATGGTTTTCAATCCTCGCAAAAGCTCTTGCATACTCAGTAGAGGGGCTGGAGCCAAAACCAGGACTTTCGAGATTAGCAAGCGCATTCTCCCAAGCTGTCCAAGCTCTTGCAAACCGACCTTGTTCTGTGGGTGATGATCCAAACAATCTTGAATGATACCCTCCTATAATATTCTTCTGCTCTTTCGGTGGAAGCATGTTCTTAAAAGATCGCCATGCTTCAGGCCAAAACATACTGGCTCCGCCTTCCTTGTAAAACCAATCTAATTCTGATTGGGTCATAGTAAACACTCCTCTGAGGATTATTTTACTGACCATTTCAGGATAAGTTTGAGCATATATTAATGATAAAGCAGCTCCCCAGCTACCTCCAAATAAAACCATTTTATTTAAACCTAGCTTTTTTCTTATAGCCTCCATGTCTGATACAAGATGCCATGTGGTATTATTTTCCACTGAAGCATAAGGTTTAGATCTTCCGCAACCCCTTTGGTCAAAAAGAATTATGTAGTACGCGTCGGGATCAAAGAACCGACGCATTGTCGGACTACACCCACCACCTGGTCCACCGTGCACGACTAAAACAGGTATTCCGCTTGGGTTGCCGCATTCTTCATAATATACTTTGTGCCCGTCTCCACTATCAAGAAAGCTTTTCCTAAACGGATCTATTTCAGGAAACAAATGGGTTCTTTGTTTGTTTGATTGTGAGATATTTTGTTCAGGCATTCTTGAGACTAAAAAAAAAAAGTATATATATAATATGTCACGTGTATAGGAACAATTCAATGAAAACAGTATCATCTATCAATGCGGAAGAGGTTACAAAGTTTGAGAAACTAGCTAACGAATGGTGGGATGCAGAAGGTAAGTTCAAACCACTTCATATGTTGAATCCATGTAGATTAGAGTTTATAACAGATCACTTATCACTGCATTTTCATAAAGATTTGGTTATCGATAAAGAACCTTTGAAGGGCATTAGAGTTTTAGATATAGGTTGTGGTGGTGGATTGTTATGTGAGCCAATGGCCAGACTGGGGGCAGAAGTCCTTGGCATTGATGTGGTTGAAAAAAATATTAAGGTTGCATCGTTACATGCAAAAAAAATGGATCTCGATATAAAATATCGCCATATCTCGGCGGAAGTCCTTTTGAGAGAAAAGCCCACTTTTGATGTGATACTCAATATGGAAGTTATTGAGCACGTAGAAAACCCAGCTTTTTTCATAGAGAAGTGCTCAAATCTACTTAATGTCGGTGGTCTAATGTTTTGTTCAACGATTAATAAGAATTTAAAGAGTTACCTCTTTGCGATTTTGGGTGCAGAATATGTCATGCAGTGGTTGCCAAAAGGAACGCATGATTGGAATAAATTCATCAAGCCAAACGAATTAAAAAAATTATTTTTTAACTCCGGTCTTAAAGTAAAGGACACAAAGGGATTTGTATTTAATCCAATCTCTTGGGGATGGGAATTATCAAAAAGCGACTTTACAGTAAATTACACGATTTGCGCTACAAAATGATTTTCTAATCTAGTTCTAAAACTCTACTCCAGAGTTCATCCAAAAAGTTTATTTTTTCTTGATCAAAGTTAACTAAGTGTTTCCAATATTTACCATCTTCAACAAGGTAGCCTAATTTTTTTTCTTCGTGGAGTGCACTTTTATATAACTTTCTATTAACACTTCTTGGAGTAACTTGTTTTGATATATTTTCAATACTAATACGTCTAAAAACTAAATTACTACTAGGCCTCTTGGAGAGATTAAAAATTGAGCACTTTTGTGTTGCAGCCATCGCCTCCAGACGAGCAGACTTGGCTTTTAAATTTTTTAAGGTTGGATCTTTTCTGAGGGGATCTGGAGTACCTCTTCCATAAAAATGGGTATCTTTTCCCTCATAAATCATATCACAACCTATATATGCTATAGCTTCAGGTTTGAAATACCCAAGAGCCCAATATCCCGCGGTAAAAGCCATCGTTCCTCCAGAATAAACGAATCCTCCATACTTATTTTGTAATGGAACATATTGCTCTGAACGGATTAACTTTTGATCCTCCTTGCCAGTTGGCCTTTTGTTTTCTGGAAAATCATCAGGAAAGATACAATAATCCCAATCGTTTCTTATATTCCAAGCGTTATTTATGGCTACCAGGCTCTTAAAAAGCTCTCTCTTTAAACTTTGAGCCTCTACGGCATCTGGGGCACTTCCAATTATTATGATAAGCAAAAGAGCACCTTTTAAACCTTATTTTTTTCTATTGACTCTCGAAAACTTCTCAAATCTCCTAACAAACTTTTCTTGGTCATGTGATCTGTTTTTTGAATTATTTCATCTAATATAGGCTTAATGGATTTTATTGCATAATTTCTTGCATCTATGCCACTTTGACTTATTGAAACAAGTTTTTTCCTGGCATCATTCCAGTCAGGGCGAACGTGTATATATCCTAGCTTTTCTAGTTTGCTTAAAGTATTAGTCATAGCCCCTTTTGTAACATTAAAACTTCGTGCCAATTGTAAAGGGGTTTTTTCTGCTTTCGAGCCGGAAAAATGATTTAAAATAGAAAAACTAGATATGTTTAAATCTTTAGGAAGGGCGTTATCAAGTTTGTTTCGCGCCAATTGTTCTATTGTAGCTATCTCACTAAGCAAAATTAATAAATTCATATCTTTATTGTTGAATTCTAGCATAAAAACACGCTAATTGTTTTTTATAAAAGGTTGATGTTTTTATCATAAAATATTTTTGGACCAACAATCAATGTTATTTGACATAAATAGAGTTAAAGAAAATAAAATTCGGTCAAGAGAAACAAGATCAAAAAACTTTCTCTTAAAGAGAGTATTCAGTGATCTGGAAAGTCGTATTTTAGACCTAACAGGTACATGGCAGCATGGTCTGATTGAAGGCTGTAAAAGAAATGACCTAAAAAAATTGAGCAAAAATAATAATTTAACAATATCAGAATTTATCCACAACTCTGCTAAAACTCAATCTTTTGATTTATATGCAAATTTAATGCAACTGCATTGGTCTAATGATCCATACGGAGATTTCTCTGAAAAGGTCAAGCTCTTAAAACACAAAGGTCAATTTTTATGCTGCTTATTTGGATCAGAGACACTTTATGAGCTTAGGGAATCTTTCTATAAAGCTGATACGAAGTTATTTGGTGCGGCAAGCCCAAGGATTTCTCCATTACCTGAAATAAGAGATGTTGGTAACTTAGGTGCCAAGATTGGTTTAAATAATTGTGTGGTCGATAGAGACATAATTAAGGTCCAATATAAAAGGATGTTAGATTTATTTTTGGATATAAAAAATATGGGTGAGACAAACGCAATTCTTGGGCGTCGCAAAAGCTTAACGACCAAAAAGGTTATTGAAGAGGTAGAAAAATTTTACTTAAGAAATTTTTCAAAAAGCGACCCAGATGAGTATGATCATTCTCTAAGTGCAACTTTTGAAGTAATTTTTTTATATGGCAAAAAGTAAAAGTCAGATAGCAAAAATGATTTGATTATTTTCAACTGTAGCTTAGTTAAATCTTATCGAAAGAAACTAAAATGAATGTCAATCATCCTAATATACCAGAGGACCACCCCCAGATTTCAAAACAGAAAGTTGGAGTCATCATTGGTAATCTTGGCACGCCCGATGCTACAGACTACTGGTCTATGAGAAAATACCTTAAAGAGTTCCTTTCCGATAGGAGAGTGATTGATTACTCTCCCTGGGTATGGAAGCCAATATTAAATTTAATTCTGCTTAGGAGACCTTTCTCATCTGGCGAAGCTTACAAAGAGATTTGGAATACTGAAGAAAATGAAAGCCCATTGTTGACGACTACAAGGGCTCAAGCGAATAAATTGCGGGCTAGATTTAATAAAGCTTATGGCAATAAAATTTTAGTAGATTTTTGTATGAGATATGGCAATCCTTCAACAGAAAGTGTTTTAAAAAAAATGGTCTCTAAAGGATGTACCAAAATACTTTTTTTTCCTCTTTATCCGCAATATGCGGCTCCAACGACTGCAACCGCGAACGATCAAATTTTCAGATCACTTATGATGCTAAACTGGCAGCCCTCTATAAGAACGGTGCCTCCCTACTTTGACAACCCTGAATTTATCAATGCCATTTCAATGTCAATAGAGACAGCTTATAAAAAATCAAAATTCAAGCCCCAACATCTAGTAATATCTTATCATGGTGTTCCTGAACGATATTTAATGAATGGAGACCCTTACCATTGTCAATGCCAAAAAACAACCAGGCTAATCAGAGAAAAGCTAAATTGGAAGGAAAGTGAGTTGACGACAGCATTTCAGTCAAAATTTGGTCCCGAAAAGTGGGTGGGCCCAGCCACCGTTGATCTTGTGGCAGATTTGGCCAAATCTGGTAATGACAATATTGCTATAATAGCCCCATCGTTTTCATCTGATTGTGTTGAAACTTTGGAAGAAATCTGTGGCGAAATTTCAGAGAATTTTATTGAAGCCGGGGGAAAGCACTTTTTATATATCCCATGTCTAAACGATGACAAAAATCATATCGATATGATTTTCAATATAATTAATAAAGAATTGTTAGGTTGGGTTTAGCTTAATTTCCCTTTTCTACTTCTTTACCTGTGTTTTGATCTATAACTTTCATCGATAGTTTGCTTTTACCTCTATCATCAATGCCCATTAACTTAACTTTTACTGTTTGTCCTTCGTTTAAAACATCTTTTGGGTGATTTACTCTTTCCTCAGATATCTGGCTTACATGAACAAGACCGTCTCGTTTTCCATAGAAGTTGACAAAAGCCCCAAAATCCATCAGCTTCACTACTTTTCCTTCATAAACTTGGCCAACAATAGGGTCTTCAACGATTTCTTTTATCATTTGTCTAGCTGTCTCCAAGCTTTCCTTATTTTGCGATGCTATTCTTACTAACCCGTCATCGTTTATATCAACTTTAGCACC
>CACHJY010000027.1 GCA_902580265.1 uncultured Alphaproteobacteria bacterium | reverse complement strand
AATTTATTCACGCTGAAGATTTAGCAAATATTTGCTGGCTAGTATCTCAGACTCCTAAACCAGCCTTGTATAACGCAGGAGCATTTAACTATTGTACCATGCGAGAAACGTTAGAAGGTTTAATCCAACATGCGGGAACGGGAAGTAAAATTAAATCTTTACCAAGAGGTTTGGCCGAACTTGGAATGAATATTTCGAGTATTGTTGGTTTATCGCCGCTCGGTAAGTACCATGCTTTCATGTATGGAAGATCATTATACTTTGATAACAAAAAAGTTAAATCTGAGTTAGGTTACACAACTAAATATAGTAATATCGATTCAATTTGCGAAAGCTATGATTGGTATTTAAAGAATGAGAGTTTAAACGGCTATCAAAAAAATCGGTCTTTGCATCAAAAAAAAGTAAAACAAAAGATTTTGAGCTTAATTAGATTTTTTATTTAAAATATGAACCAACTTGGTTTAGCTCCCTTTAATGAATGTTATTTAATTTGAATGCACAAATTAGTTAAAATGTTTACTCTGACCTTCTCTAAAAGACCTTTTTGATCGGCTTTTTTTTTCGAAACCTTGCATGAATGAACTAAAAATAATAATGTTTTTTATAGAAGTAAATCTTTAATAAATAGTTATTCGCATTTCAACTGTAGTATGAGGGGGTAAATTTGAAGTTATATGAGGAGTATTTACAAGAAATCATAGAGCGTTCAAAACTTGGGCTTGGTCCAAAGCCTATTGATCAAGGGAATCTGTTGGAAGAAGTTATAGATATAATTTTGGACCCAAAGTCTACCGATAGGGATGATGCTCTTAAACATTTCATATATAATACATTACCCGGCACCACTAGTGCAGCCTCTGTAAAAGCAAAGTTCTTAAAGAGACTAATTCTAAAAAATACGTGTATAGATGAAATTGACCAAAAATTTGCTTTTGAGTTACTTTCGCATATGAAAGGTGGCCCATCGGTAGACGTTCTTTTAGATCTTGCTTTCCATGAAGACATTATGATTGCAAAGCAAGCAGCAACAGTTTTAAAAACGCAGGTCTTTCTTTATGAATCGGATACAAATAGGCTTGAAGAAAAATTTAAAGCTGGCAACAAGATAGCTCATGATATATTAAAAAGTTATTCAAAAGCTGAATTTTTTACAAAGCTAAATGCCATTCCAGAAAAAATAAAGGTCGTAACCTATGTTGCCTCTGAAGGTGATATTTCTACTGACTTACTTTCACCTGGTAATCAGGCTCACTCTCGCTCTGATAGAGAACTTCATGGACAATGTTTTATATCCAAACAGGCTCAGAATGAAATCAAACAACTTAAAAGAGATCATCCAGATAAAAGTATTATGCTTGTTGCGGAAAAGGGTACAATGGGAGTTGGTTCCTCTAGAATGTCAGGCGTAAATAATGTTGCTCTTTGGACAGGTAAGAAGGCTAGTCCCTACATTCCATATGTAAACTTGGCACCAATCGTTGCTGGAACCAATGGCATATCACCGATTTTTCTCACTACTGTTGGGGTAACAGGAGGCATTGGAATAGACCTTAAAAATTGGGTTAAGAAGAAAGACTCTGATGGAAACATGATTTTAAATAATGATGGTGATCCCATTTTAGAACAATTATATTCCGTTGAAACGGGAACTGTGTTTACCATTAATACCAGAAAAAAGAAGCTTTATGATGAAGAAGAGAATAAGGATTTAGTAGATATAAGCTCTTCTTTCACTAATCAAAAAGTAGAGTTTATGAAAGCTGGAGGATCCTATGCAGTAGTTTTTGGGAAGAAACTTCAAAATTTTGCAGCCCGTGTTTTAAATAAAGATCCTGAATCTGTATTTGCTTTGCCAAGAGAGGTACATTTTGAAGGACAGGGACTCACTGCGGTTGAGAAAATATTTAATAAAAATGCTGTAGGTGTTACAAACCATAAAAACCTCTTCGCCGGTTCCGATGTGCGCGTAAAAGTAAACTTTGTTGGATCGCAGGACACCACGGGACTAATGACTTCACAAGAGTTAGAAGCAATGGCTGCTACGGTTATATCTCCATCACTTGATGGGGCATATCAATCTGGTTGTCACACCGCTTCAGTGTGGGACATAAAAGCACAAAATAATGTTCCAAGATTAATGGAGTTTATGCATGACTTTGGTCTAATCACAGCCCGTGACCCAAAGGGAATTTATCACTCGATGACAGATGTAATACATAAGGTGCTCAATGACCTTACGATTGATGATTGGGCAATTATTATTGGAGGGGATTCGCATACGAGAATGTCAAAAGGCATAGCCTTTGGAGCAGATTCTGGTACCGTGGCACTCGCCCTCGCAACTGGTGAAGTAACAATGCCAATTCCTGAGTCGGTAAAGGTCACTTTCAAAGGCAATTTATACAGCCATGTTGATTTTAGAGATGTTGTCCATTCTACCCAAGCACAAATGTTAAAGCAATTTGGTGACAATATTTTTCAAGGAAGAGTTATCGAAGTACATACTGGCACTCTAATGTCGGATCAAGCATTTACCTTTACCGACTGGACTGCCGAAATGAAAGCAAAAGCTGCCGTCTGCATTTCCAATGACATTACTTTAATTGAGTCATTAGACGTATCAAAAAAACGGATAGAGAAGATGATTGAGAAAGGAATGGATAATAAAAATAAAACTTTAAAACGGTTGGCAGATAAAGCTATGATAAGAATGGAAGAATTAAAGTCTGGAGAGCGGCCAGCTTTAACACCAGACAGAGATGCAAAGTATTTTGCAGAAGTTGTTGTAGATTTAAACGAAATCGATGAACCGATGATTGCAGATCCAGATGTCAGCAACGTAGATATTTCCAAAAGATACACACACGACACTATTCGACCTATATCTTTTTACAGGGCAGAAAAAACGGTGGACCTAGGATTTGTTGGATCATGTATGGTTCATAAGGGAGATATGAAAATTGTCGCTCAAATGTTACGCAATCTTGAGGAAAAATCAGGTGAAGTTAAGTTTAAGGCACCTTTAGTAGTGGCTGCACCTACATATAATATTATAGATGAACTCAAGGATGAGGGAGATTGGGATATTCTAAAAAAATATGCTGGTTTCCAGTTTGATGACAAAAACCCTAAGCAAGCTGCAAGAGTTGAGTATGAAAATATATTGTACCTTGAGAGGCCAGGGTGCAACCTTTGTATGGGAAACCAGGAAAAGGCTGAAAAAGGTGATACAGTTCTCGCAACATCAACGCGTCTCTTTAAAGGCAGGGTAGTAGAAGACTCAGCCGAAAAAAAGGGAGAGTCTCTTCTTGCTTCAACGCCCGTAGTGGTACTATCAGCGATATTAGGAAGAACACCAACTTTGGATGAATATAAAGAAGCGGTTAGAAACATTGACCTCACAAAATTCAAACCACCATCAGAGAAACCTCTAGATACTTCATCCGTTCACTTTTAAAATCCAAAAAAAATTAGTTAATGACTGATTTACTTTTCCCAAGCGTTAACTTCTTATTTCCCGTTTTCGCCATCTAAATTATATAAGTTTGAGATTATCAATAGTTTTGTTGAAGAAAAAAATTTCATAACCTTAGGATTAAAACCATAATATTGCTATAAATGTAACTAATAGCTTTGGTGAAAACGTACTGAAAGAAGTAAAGCGCCTATGCAAAGAGTTTGGCTTTACAGCTTGAAAGCTGAAAAGTTCGTTAGTTGAGGGAGAAAAAAAGCATGAGACATGAATATTTAAGGTTCTTAAAATGTCCAGAAACAGATGAAGATCTAGAGCTAGAAGTGATTCAAGAACGCGATGGAGAAGTATTGAGCGGCAAAATATACTCATCCAAATCAGAATTTTTAATTACTAATGGCATACCAAGATTTGTAAAGAATGAAGGTTATTCTGAGAATTTTGGGTGGCAATGGAATCATTGGGCAAAAGTGCAATTCGAGTGCGAGAATATTGGAAGACCAATGGCAGGTCTCACAACAAAGATGTTCAAAGCTATAACTGAATTAACAAATGATAAGTTAAAGGATAAATTAATTCTTGATATTGGGTGTGGGCCCGGTAGGTTTGTAGACGTTTCCAAAGAATTGGGTGCAAAAATAGTCGTAGCGTTGGATTATTCATCAGCAATAGATGCTGCGAAAGAAAATTTTTTGGATACTTCTGGAATATTTTTTGTGCAAGGTGATGCGTTGAACCTCCCATTCAAAGAGGGCGTGTTTGATTTTGCTTACAGTATAGGAGTGTTACATCACACACCTAGTCCAATTAAGGGTGTTGAAGAAGCCGCTAGAGTTTTAAAAAAAGATGGTGAATTTGCAATCTCAGTTTACAAAAAAGGGGGTTACTATGATTTTGTAACAGTACAGATTTGGCGTAAATTATTCCAGCTACTGTGGCCACTCTTTGGACCAAAATTACCGTATATATACTCTCAAATTTTTGGAAGAATAAACCACTATATCCGCCGTTTTTCACGAATACTTAGTCTTCCAATTAGATTAATTTTTCCTTCAGTCACATTGCCAGATGTTAGATGGAGCGTCCTGGATACTTTTGACAGCGTTACGCCATCATATCAATCTGCTCATACTGTTTACGAAGTCTATACATGGTTTAAAAAGATGGGTTATAAAAAGATAAGAGTCGCTGCCTGGGAAAACATCATAGGGCAAAAAAATTAGTGTCTAGTTAAAAATATTATTTATAAATACGTTAACTGGTCCGCTAACTCCATGTCAAGGTCCAACAAGTTTTAAAGTAGTGACCTGTGTAATGACCTCATCGATATTTAGTCAATAAAATCAATAACTTATATATTTTAAAGAGTTTGGCGGAGAGACAGGGATTCGAACCCTGGAGACGGTTTCCCGCCTACACACTTTCCAGGCGTGCGCCTTCGACCGCTCGGCCACCTCTCCGATATTTAAAGCATTCTACGTATTTTATTCAATCTTGCAAGACAACTGAAACACGTCTATTCATTCGGCCTTTTTTTTCTATTTTTGAAATAAATAGCTTACCTATCTCTTTGGTTGAATTAACATGAGTCCCCCCACAAGGTTGTAAATCAATAACATTATCGGAGCTGCCTATCCTTACTAGTCGGACAAATTCAACATTTTGTGGGGGTTTTACTGACATTGTTTTTATGAGTTGTGGCCTCTCTATTAGTTCTTGTTGTGAAATTAAATCATAAGAGACAGCGTAGTCTGCCTCTACCATAGAATTCAATTTATCTGTAATTTCATCCTTATTAGGTGACTCCGGCATATCAAAATCCACTCGACCTTTTTCAAAAGTAATTTGTCCTCCTGTTACAGGGAAAGGAAGACATACGGACAACAAGTGAAGTGCGGTGTGTGTTTTCATATATTTGTATCTAGTATCCCAAGCCAGCCTTTGGGTTACTTTAGTTCCCTCCTTCAAATTGGTAATAACATCAGCATCTTCAATTTTAACGTATACCTGGCCCTCTGGCCCCTTAACCGTATCAATTATTTTAAAATGTATCCCGTTAACTAAAATAGTACCTGAGTCACCTGGCTGACCTCCCCCTCTGGGATAAAAAATTGGCTCATCAAGTTTGATTCCAAACTCAGTCGATATACCAAGTATTCTAGCTTGATGTTCTTTTTTATAGGGAGCATTGTTATAAACAAATTCTTGATCACTCATTTTGTATAATCCTTCTTTACCGACACTCTTTTTTTAACATTAGAGTTTGAGTTGCTTTTTATATTTAAATCTCTTTGTGGAAATGGGATCTCGATACCTTCTTTTTTAAATAATTCAAAAATGGAATAATGAAGCTCCGATCTGACTTGAAACATATAATTTTTATCTCTTACATAAATAATCAAATCAAAATCTAGCGAACTATCTCCAAATTGCTGAAATCTTACAAATGGCTCTGGGCTTTCAAGAGCCATCGAATGACTTTTTCCAACTTTCAGTAATAATCTCTCTACCCTTTTTGGGTCAGTATCATAGGAAACACCTACCGATACCCGCACCCTACCGGTCTCGTTACTATGGGTCCAATTCAGAACGGACCCTGCGATTAATTCCGAGTTTGGAACAACAACCATTGCTCGATCGAATGTTTCGATTTGCGTTGAACGAACGGATATCTTTTTAACAGTGCCTGAGAAACCTGAAGCTTCTATCCAATCACCTTCTTTTATTGGTCTCTCGACAAGCAAAATAATTCCGGAAACAAAATTTGATACAATAGTTTGCAGACCAAAACCAATCCCTACACTGAGAGCTCCAGCAACAATAGCGATACTTGATAAATTGAATCCAATTGAAGATAAGGCAACAACAGCTGCTAATGTATACCCAATATACCCAACACCAGAAACTAATGCATTTTGACTTCCTTTATCCATTTTTGTTTTGGGTAAAACAGTACTCTTTACAATTCTCTGGATGACCGTTGTTGCAAAGTAACCTAGACCAAATATTACACCAAAATTCAAAATAGAAGTAGGTGTTAAATTAACATCTCCTAGTATTAAACCTTCGTTAAATCTTACCCATAGCTCCACATATTGTGAAAACTCAACCCCTAGAGCTAGACCCAAAAGCAAGATAGTCCCGATAAAATTAAGCAAGCTAAAACCCAAAAAATATGGACTGGCGTCATTATTCTTCTTTCTCTTTTCCGACAAAAACAGTACGCGTAAGAAAAAGTCGATCAAAACTGCAAGGATGATTATGCCCGTTATATAACTCATCGCTTTGATTATCTCGAAGGCAATTAGGAGATAGCCAAAAATACCTCCTATTAAAAAAACCCAAGTCAGAGCAATGGCGCCTTTGGCAATAAAATCTACTGATAAAAAGCTTAAACCCCTCTCCTTATCTGGCAGAAGGCTGGCTAATGAAAAAATAAGAGTTTGCACACTTCTCACACCATAATTAAATACACTCGCAATTATTACTAAACCTATAGCGTTTAAGGTTACCTCAGCTTCATGAGAAAGATACGACCTCTCAGTCAAGTAGCTAATTACCGTAAAAAACCCCAAGGCAATAGCTATGCAAAATATTGCTCCCTGTAATCTTGAAAGATCCAAGGTGCAGCCAAAATTATCAATTGATAATCGGTATTTTGCTTCCGCAACGACTGTTCTGAGAAAATTTCCAAGTAGGAATATTAAAGCTGCCATAGGCAAAGCGTCAATTAATATTGGGAGCCCATAATTTCCACTAAGACTTTGCAGAAAATTGATTATCAACGTAGTACCAATCACTTGAATAACTAATCTAAGAAAAGGATTTAAAAAAATCAGCGTATTGTTATTTTTTATTTTCGATAATATGACTTTGTTGCCGAATACAATTATATTTTTTTGGAAAACAAGTATAATTAAGCCAAGGAAAAAAGTTATTACTGGAAGAAGAGAAACTGACAACATCCTAATCCACCTTCCTTGAGTATTGAAATTTTTATACAAATCAACTGCAAAATTTCCAATTAAACTTGAGAAATCAGACGCTCCCTGAGCATACGTAGTGGGTAACAAAACAAGTTGATTAAATGAAAAAAACCTTTCATTGAATCTCACTTTCTTTAGTGCATCAATTTCTTTGATCAGTCTTTCTGCTCTTCTTAGAGAAAGCTTTGTATTAGCCAATTGGAACGTAGTTTTTTCAAGAGTACTTACCAGTTTTTGCCGGTTCAACGAAATATATGTCCCTTGTATTGAACTCTCTGTAACTAAATCATCAATTAGCTTTAACTCTCCTCTTTGTATTAGATACTTGTTGTTTATCTCTTTTTGTAAAAGAAGAGCTTTATTTCTATCTTCGAATAAGTCAGCTCTCAAATAGCTCAGAGACTCATTGGATGCTTCTCCTTTGGATAGGATATCAGTGGCTCTTGCAGCGTTTTTATTGAAACTATCAAAAATAATTTCAAGTGTCTCTCCTCTTACATTTATTGGGCTAAGGAAGAGAAATAGAGCAGCAAAGATCGAAGTTAATAGCTTTTTAAATGTACTCATAGATTGAACTTACCTACCTTAAAGAGGATAAACAATAGTTACTTTAAACTCTTAAATTGATTCAATACATACAGAGTCCTCAGTAAATTTGCACGAATTTTTATTGTGTTAGCAGGTATCAATAAATGTGTAAATTGATGCAATCGAAATTATATAGTATTAATACTTAAATAAGCTTATTAATTTTTACGGATAATTTTTAACAAAATGGAAAGAAGAAATTTTCTAATTTCAAGCGTTTTGTCGTTAGGCTTGATTTCGCAGCAGGCTTATGGTTCAACACCAAAGACTTCTATGAGCTTTGATGTACTATTAAATGATGAAATAGTTGGCTATTCAAATCTAACCTATAAAAAGCTTAAAAATGGCTTGGAAGTCCTAGTTGATGTTGAAATAACGCCAAAATTCTTGGGGCTAAAATTTATGAAATATACCTTAAAAAACCGTGAAGTTTGGAAAAAGAAAAAGCTAATTTCCATAGATGCTAATTCATCTTGGTTTGGGAAAAGATATTATGTAAAAGGCAAAAGGGAAGAAGGCGGTTTTAGAATTGAAGGCTCAGCTTTTTCAGGGGTTATCAAAGACACCTTTGCCACGACAAGTTATTTCACTCCTGAGTTTTTGAAAAGAAGGATTTGGGTCAGCACACAGGATGGAACACCTCTAGAAATAAATACTCGAAAGTTGAAAAATAAAAAAGTGTCGTTCAATGATAAAAACTACTCGATAACAGAATGGGAGATATCGGGCGATTTGGAATTGACCCTGCAATATGATCAACAAAAAAATTGGGTTGGGAGCGGCTTTACTGTTGGAAACTATCCAGCTCGTTTCATTTTGAACAACAGAAAAAGTAATATCCACAAAATATGGGAAAACAGTTGAATAAGTCAATATTGATAACAGGCTGTTCAACGGGTATTGGCGCAGCCCTTGTCGCGGAGTTTCTGAGACAAGGCTTTCTTGTGTTTGGATCGATAAGAGACAAAAAAATGGAAGCGCCTCTTAAGAAGAAATACGGAGATAATTTCGTTCCTTTAGTTTTTGATGTAACCAACTATTCACAGATATCCAAAGCATACAAAAAAGTTAAATTAACTTTAAAAGGAGCTAACCTAGGTATTTTGATTAATAATGCAGGAATTGCAAAATTGGGGCCTGTTGAACACATTTCTAGTGAAGAATTTGATCTTCACCTTAAAACAATGGTTTTAGGAGCTTTTAACTGTGTGCAAATATTTCTACCATTGCTTGGTACGAAAAACAAATGTTCTCCTGGTAAAGTTATAAATATAAGCTCCGGGGGGGGATCAATTGGATTCCCTTTTTTGGCCTCTTATTGTTCAAGTAAACATGCTCTTGAAGGATTTTCCGAATCTCTTCGTCGAGAACTATTAATTTATGGTATCAAAGTAATAATTGTCGCACCAAGAGCTTTTAGAACCGCAATTTGGGATAAATCATACATAGACGGAAGAGCTGTTGATTTCAATAAGACAGTATATAATCAAGCATTCGATAAATTTAAAAATTTTATCAAAGAATTATCAGAGCAAGGACATGACGTTCAAGTTTTAGCACAAAAAATTTACAAAATTTCAAGTCTAAAAAAGCCTAAAGTCAAATATTCAATGGGACCATCAGGGGTACAGTTTTACCTGATCCGCACTTTACCAAAAAAATTAATTGATAAAATAATGGGGAAATACTTTCTTCTTTTTAGATAGATTGATCACTTTTTGTTTCGGGGAACCTAAACATTAGTAATAATGGCAAAACCTTCATAGTAATTGGAGCGATAGCGTATAAAAAGGTCAACCAAAATAATATCTTCTCTGAATTACCACCTAAGGGATCAAAATCAACTGCGTAAAGAAACAACAAAACAAATCCGCCTGAAAAAGCTGCGGCGGTCTTGTTTATAACAGATAAAATTGAGAAAAAAGTTCCAGACCTATTGCTCTTCACTATTTTAAGATCTTCATCTAAAAGGTCTGCCTGAATAGACGCTGGAAGAGCAGAGTCTGCACTCACACAAATACCGGTCAGGAGACATACTACTGAGAACAGAAGAATACTGTCCGTGTTCATAAAGAATACTAATGAGAAAACAATCATGGAAAAAAATATTGAGGCGCACCATAAATCACTTTTTTTAAAGAGCTTACTTAATTTAATCCAAAGTGGTACGCTTAACACACCCGATAATAAATATAAAAGCATAAGTAACCCGACTAAATCCTCTCTTTGTAGTTTATGGATTACAAAAAAAGCAAACAAAGCTCCCGGAATCCCATTCGCAGCGGCATTAAAAAACTGACTAAGGAAAAAGTATTTTAATTTTTTGTTAACTAGTATGGCTTTGACCACACTAAATATTTCTGACTTGTTTTGATGCGCTATACATCTTTCGTTTATAGAAAAAGTGGAAATTATTATAGTTAGGGGGTGGCTAATAAAAATTACTATCGCTATATTTTTCAGAGCTTGTGTGGATCCCTCGGCCATAGCATATATTAGAGCTGCTAAAATTGTCCCCAAAAGAAAGAAGCCTTCGCGAAAAAATGTTATTCGAGATCTCTCAACATACTCTCCGCTTAATTCCGCTCCTAAACTATAAAAAGGGGGAGTAAAAAGTGATAGGCCTATGGTCAGTATCACTATATAAAACGCAAAGTGTTGGAAAGCAAATGTACCCAAATTAGATCCAAAGAGACCCCAGACTCCAAACAGAGTAAACGGTAACGATATCAACAACCAAAACTTTCTTTTTCCAACGGGAACATTCAAGTTGTCACTTGCCCAACCTACTAAAGGATCTAAAATTCCATCCAAAAACCGTATAATTAAAAATATAACTCCGATCCCTAGAAGAGAGATTCCAAATTGCCTCGCATAATGCTCGCTGACAAAAATAAAGAGTGGAAATATTATCAGTGCCAAAGACAGAGCGTTAGATGCATAAATAATGTGTTGTAAATAATTTTGGCGCAAAAGAAGCTAATTTTTCTTTAGAGTCACTTGGGTTACATCACCAGCACCGGAAAAAAAGAATGACGCACATGAAGTGAGGTAAAAGTTCCACATCCGCCTAAATCTATCATCAAATCCCAGCTCAGATATCTTGTCCCACTTACTATTGAAACTTTGCGACCAAATACGAAGAGTCTTAGAATAACTTTGTCCAAATTCCTTACTTCTGATAAATTCCAAGTCTGCACTACGAATTTGGTCAACAAGAGCCGTATAACTTGGGAGCATACCTCCAGGAAAAATATACTTTTGTAGAAAATCAACACTTTTTCTATATTTAGGAAAATACTTATCATCAATTGTTATAACTTGTAGACATCCTAGACCGCCACTTTTGAGAGAATTTTTGACAGTTCTAAAATATATAGGCCAATATTTTTCTCCAACAGCCTCAAACATTTCTATTGACACAACTCCATCGTAAACACCTTTTTCATCTCTATAATCTTGCAGAAGAAATGAACTTTTATCCGCCATACCCAATTCAAACATTCTTTTTTTAGAATAATCTAATTGTTCTTGAGACAAGGTCAGACCAGTGAGTTTGACACCTCTAGTCTTGATAGCATGTTCAGCGAATCCCCCCCAACCACAGCCAATTTCCAAGACGCTGTCACCCTCTTTCAAATTTAAATTTTTACATATTGATTCATACTTATTTGTTTGCGCGGTAGATAGCACTTCTTTTTTGTTTTTGAAAAGCGCAGACGAGTACGTCATCGTTTTGTCCAGCCATTCTCTATAAAAGTGATTGCCCAGATCATAATGATAGGAGATATTTTTTCTTGCTTGGAATTTCCAATTGGACCTCAACCAATGGTTAAGTCTTTCATACAACCTCACAAGGTTATTTCCAATTAAATCATCATAGATATCATCTCCTGCAAGAAGGAAAAAATCCAATACTGCTTGAAGATCTGTGGTGTCCCACCAACCATCTATATATGATTCTGAAAATCCATTTTGACCGTCACGCACAAGTCTTGAGAAGAAATGTTCATTCTTTACCATTATATAGGCATTGGCTCCGCTTTTTTCGCTCTCAACAATAAACTTTCTGTTGTCTGGAAGTTGTATTATTAGACTGCCCGCATTAGGGCTCTGTATCATTTTAAATATTGAAGAAAACCATCTTGGTAGATTAGGCTGGCCTTTCACGTCTCTTAAAAGTTGTTCCTTCATATTTCCCCCCAATTAACCTAACTATAAGGTACAATTTTAACCCTCTTAAGATATAAAATTAAAGCATTCCAATGTATTAAAATCAACACTTTTACCAACATAAGAGGATAACAGAAAAAAGCTTTAGCCAACGTCCAGTCATTAAAGTCCTGAAATCTTCCTGTTTGACTAGCAATTAGAAGTAACCCGTCCTCATCTTTTTCGTTAATCTTAATAGAAAGTTTTTCATCAGGAGGTAAAATCGTAAAATGATACGTTTGAGCCATATCTATAAAGGGAGATACATACATATCTTTCTTAATAGAGTGCCTGACCCTTCCGTCTGGGTCAGGTTGACTGACTGATATATATTCGATTTGCTCTCCATATGTATTTTTTACTTCGTAAATAACAGAATTTAATTGGTTCTTGGAGTAGCAGAAGAAAACGGATAAGGGGCTAAAACCAAGCCCTAAAACCCTTGGAAAACTTAATAAATAGACTTTATCCGGCTTAGTAAACCCCGCCTCTTTTAGCTTTTTGTTAACCCAATCTCTTAAACGTAAAGTGCTTCTATCCCCATGATCCTTTTCATACAGAGAAACCATTCCCCATCTGTTTAATCTGAAAAACCAAGATGTCTTATCGAATTCTACTAATTTATCAATATCCAAAAAAAGGCTAAAGACGTTGTAGCGAAACAAATGTCTTCGTGGCTTTAACCGCATGTGCATAACAGATCCAAAATAAACACACGATTTTACCATAAGTTTTACATCTTTCTCTTGGACCAGCTGGGCTCACAACCTAGTAGTTTTGCCACGTCTAGGCCCGAGTTTAAGCCATCTTCGTGAAAACCAAAACCCATTTTTGCGCCTGCAAAGTACAAACTATTTTCACCCTGTAGAGCATTTAGTTTTTTTTGCGCATTTAATGTGTCAGAGTCATAAACAGGGTGCGAATATGAAGTTTGATAATATACAAGACTTGGATCAATTTTTTTGCTTGGGTTAAGTGAAACAAAATAATCTTTTTTGCAATTTATACTCTGCAGTTTGTTCATCCAGTAAGTCACCTCAATGGGTTTATTGAGGGTGTTTTGAACATTACTTGTGATAAAATTCCAACTAGACCATACGTTTTTTAACTTCGGCATGTGCGTATTATCAGAGTGTAGCACTACTTTATTCTTAGATACCTTAAACATTTTTAAAGCATCCAGCTCCTCTTTACTAGCGTCTCCAATTAAATCTATAGTTTCCGGACCGTCACAAGCCAAAATAACTTTATCAAAAACCATCTCACCAAACCCATTTCCTGCAAGCAAGTTACACTTTTTTTTGCTTCTTGTGATTGCTTTTACAGGAGTATCTAAAAATACCCTTTTTCCAAGTCTTCTTATAATTTTATCAACATATTGCCTTGAGCCACCATCAACAGTTCTCCACTCAATTGGAGTAGTGAGAAGGTCCAATAGGCCATGGTTTTCAAAGAATTTTAAATAACTTAATGCTGGGAAATCTAAGATACTGCCTGTTGGTACAGACCAAATAGCAGCGCCCATAGGAATAACAAACATCTCTGAAAACCAACTGCCAAAATTGTAATGCTGCAGAAATTGGTGCATATTAAAACGTGAAAATCTAGAATCTTCTATAAATTTTTTAGCAATATTTTTAAATCTGTATACATCGTAGAGACCTCTCAGATGCTGTATATTTAATAAGTTTCTTCGTTGAGCAAAAAAAGAATTAAAGTTTTGACCTGCGTATTCTAATTTTCCGTCAGCAAGCGAGAATCCAAAAGACATATTTGACCTTTTTGTTTCGACCTTTAATTCGTTAAATAATCTTGTGAGGTTAGGATAGTTTTTTTCATTAAAAACGATAAATCCCGTATCCACGAAAATACCTTCTTGCTCGAGCTCTATTTTTACAGTGTTTGAGTGTCCTCCAAAGTAGTTATTTTTTTCGAATAATGACACTTCGTATTTTTCAGATAGCGCTAATGCTGCTCCAAGCCCAGATATCCCCGACCCTATTACCGCTATCTTCATCTTATTTATCCGCAATAATTTTCTTAAATTTGGAGTATGTGTTAAGGGCTCTATCACGACCAAGCTTCAAATCAACAATGGAAGCGGAAGGGCGACTTTTTTCATCAATATTCCAACTTTTTGGCGCCATCTTGCAAAACCTGTTGACTTCGGGGGTACGTTTGAAACTTAGCCCTAAGTATTTCATTTGATATTTATTTTCTGGATCGAATTTTTTTGCTTGCAATTCAGGATTAAATACTCTGAAAAAAGGACTGGCGTCTGGACCTGAACCAGCCACCCATTGCCAACCCATAGCATTTGAGGCTGGATCCCAATCGATTAAACAATCTTCAAACCACTTTAAACCATGTCGCCAGTCAATGAGAAGATGTTTAGTCAAATATGAAGCTACTATCATTCTTACTCTGTTATGCATTCTACCTGTGACATACATCTCTCTCATTCCCGCGTCCACAATTGGTTGTCCCGTCAAGCCTCTTTTCCAGCTGTTTAGCTCATCCTCGTTCTCTCTCCAAGGAAAATGATCCCATTCGGGTTTCCAATTTTTTCTAAGAATATGGGGACTGAAGTAAGAAAGATACCAAGCAAAATCACGCCATGCTAATTGCCTTATAAACATCTCCTTTTGGTTCAACTCAACATCTTTATATCCAAGGACTGAATGCCAAATTTCTCTTGCAGAAATTTCACCATAGGCAAGGTTTTCTGAAAGGTTTGAACTTTCTGTTAAATCAACTCTATCTCTTGCTTGCGCGTAATTTTTCAGTCT
>CACHJY010000026.1 GCA_902580265.1 uncultured Alphaproteobacteria bacterium | reverse complement strand
CGGTAATATAGAGCAAAAGGAAAAGTATCTTGCTGATATAATTTCAGGAAATAAAATCTCTTGCGTTGCGGTGACGGAACCACACGCTGGGTCTGACGTAAAAAATATACGAACAAAGGCTCAAAAAGTCGGAAATAGATATATCATTAATGGATCGAAAATTTTTATTACAAACGGAGTTCATGCTGATATCTATTTTGTTGCAGCAAAAACTAGCGATGGATCGCAGCAATCCAGTAATATAACAATGTTTATTGTCAGAAAGGATAACCTTGGGCTGATTGTAAATAAGCAGTTAGACAAGCACGGGTGGAGGTGTTCAGATACTGCGGAGTTATTTTTTCAAGACTGTGAAGTGGAGGAAGCTGACGTACTGGGGACGCTAAATAAAGGCTTTTACGCGATTATGCAAAACTTTCAGAATGAGAGATTGGTTATGGGTGCAATGGCTATGGGTGAGGCTCAAGCTGCTATTGATACCACTGTAGATTATGTTAAAAATCGAGATGCTTTTGGTGGGAAGTTATGGGAAAAACAGACTGTAAGACATAAGCTTGCGGAACTCCAATCAAAAGTGACTGCTGCGCGCTATATGGTATATGGAGTTGCCAATAAAGTTAGGCTTGGGGTTGATGTTATAAAAGAAGTATCAATGATTAAAGTTCTTTGTGGAGAGCTAGTTAACGAAGTAATGTATGCTTGTCTGCAATTACATGGTGGAACTGGATACATGACAGGGACTGATATTGAAAGATTAACTAGAGATGCTAGAGCTCAGTCGATCGGAGGAGGTGCTACCGAGGTTATGTTAGAAGAGGTAGCCAAGCGTATGTAGTAAAGCATATATCGGTTTACTTGAAGAAATTCCCTTTAAGGTTTCCATAAGCTAAACTAAAAATGTCTTGGTCATTGTAGGAAGTGGCTTTAGCCAGTGCATTTGAGTGGTTATTTACGCTCTCTTTAGTCAAGATAAAAGGCAAACGTGGCATTTGTGCTGCTTTTTCAGCTAATTTAATAGTTTCCAGCTCGAGTTTGCTCGGACTTAAATAACTGTCGATTAGGCCCCAATCTTTGGCGGTTGGTGAATTTAGTTTTTCTGCCAATAGCAGAAGCCTTTTTGTTTTTGCAGGACCTAATAGAGCAGTTAACCTAGGTACTGAGCCCCAGCTCATATTTAACCCTCTCTCAACTTCTGGTACGTAAAATTTTGCTGCCGTTTCAGCAAGTCTCAAGTCACATGAAATAGCAAGAGCAACTCCACCTCCCACGCACCATCCCTTAATTTCACATACGGTTAGACAGCTAAGCTTTTCCCAAGCATTACACATGATCTTCCCAAGTTGGAAGTAATTTCTGTTCTCTTCAAAACCAAGCTTTTCAAGCCTCAGAAATTCTTTATCCTTTAAATCAAATCCAAAGGAAAAGTTTTGCTGACCTCCTGACAAAATAACTGCCATCAAATTATTATTTTTGGCTAGTTTGTTGGCAACATCTGTTAGCTGCCGAATAACATCCAACGACAAAAGGTTTGAACGTTTCCCGCTATCAAATGATACGGTGGCAACTTTATCATTTAGAAATTCAACATTAATCATAAAGGCAATAATAAAACACTATTTCAAATAAATAAATTATATTTGGTTATCTGATTAAACTAATGCATTTTAAGATCTGGGATTAAAATGTAATACAATAAAAAACAAATAATCAATAGCTTTCTAATTTTGTTGGTGTATCCTTTGACAATAAAGAGGTTTTTTATGGATGTAATATTTCATGGAGTACGAGGGTCGACACCCACGGCTGACCAAAATTTTTTAAAGTATGGCGGAAGCACGACCTGCACTGAAATACTCCATGAAAAATTTCAAATTATTTTCGATGCTGGAACAGGCTTTCAAAATGTAGCTATACTAAAAGATCGTCCAACATACTTAATTTTCTCTCATTTTCACTACGACCATATTCAAGGCTTGCCTTTCAATCATCAGATTTTTGATTCTTCTAACGAAGTAACAATTTCTTCCGGGTTAGTAAAGGCGAACGAATTGAGAGAAGTGTTTGTTAGAGCCTTTCAACCAATGTATTTTCCAATTCCATTAGTAGACACTCTAAAAAACTTAAAGTTTATGGAATTTGATTTGATTATGGCCGAACTTAAGGACCTATGTTCTTTAAGTACCATAAAGCTAAATCACCCGGGGGGAGCCGCTGGATATATCGTTGAGAAAGATAGGAAAAAAATATGTGTTTTTCTTGATCACGAATATGGACAGGAACCACTTATTGATGATCATCTTATTAATAGCGCCAGAGAAAGTGACCTTATTGTATGGGATGGGATGTTTTTAGACGAAGAACTTCCGCCCAAAAAAGGCTGGGGGCATTCTAGTATTGAGCAAGGAATTACTTTCTCCGAAAAAACTGCCTGTAAAAACTTAGCCATAGCTCATCATGCGCCTAGTAGAAATGACGAGCAACTAAACGAGCACTCTAATAATTTATCAAGCGACAAGGTTTTCTTTGCCTATCAGGGCTTGTCCCACACGGTTTGAAATACTTAATAAGATGAAAAAGTTAGATTATAAGTCTGGTCAGTATATTTTTAAAGCAGGGGATAAAGGTAAAGAAATCTTTTTACTGATGTCAGGAGATGTTGGTATTTTCTTGCCAACAAATGACACAAAGGATCCAAATTTTAACGTTGGAAAGAATGAAGTTTTTGGAGAAATGGGCGTTATTGAACACAAGCCCAGAATGGCTAGTGCACGCTGTATGTCAGATGCTACTGTAATTGCCTTGTCAGAAAGTGAATTTGAGGCAAGAGTTGAGAAAGCAGATCCTTTTATTAGAGCCTTATTAAGAATACTCTCTCAGACAGTAAGAAATTTGCAGGATAAAAAATGATTTTTAAAAATGCTGGAAGAATAGTTTTATTTACTATTTTTATACCGTTAATATTTGCTGGGTGTAAGTCAACCATAGACGAGCTTACGATGTCCACCTGTAAGGTGGTTGAAACAAATATTGCGAAATGTAGTCAGCTGATAGCGGATGATATTTCTGACAAAAATGCAAATACGCTGTCTTCTGTCAATGAAGGTGACTTGTAAACTTTGGTCCATGAATATTATAGAGCAAGTAAGTTTTAAGACAGAAGGGTATCAAATTGTAAATATCACTGAGAAAATTCAGGAGTTAGTTCATCGCCATGAATTTAAAAAAGGGTTAGTGAATTTATCTATCCTGCATACAAGTGCATCTCTTATGGTTCAAGAGAATACATCTAAAGATGTTTTAAATGATATTAGGACTTTTTTAAGTAATTTAGCGCCAGAATCTGCAAATTATCTTCATGATGTGGAGGGACCAGATGATATGCCCGCACATTTGAAAACATTGATTACAAACACTAATTTAACAGTGTCCGTAGTTTCAAATAAACTGGTACTTGGAGTCTGGCAAGGAATATACCTGTGTGAGTGGCGTAAGTATGGTCAGACTAGATCTATAATCGTTCACTTGCTTGGTCAATAGAAAGATAATGATAAAAATATCCTAGAAAAAACTTGACAATATAGATAGACATAATAGGAATATGTCATAATTTTTGAGAGAAAAATATGTATGCAATCATAGAAACGGGTGGCAAGCAATATAAAGTCCAAAAGAACGACATTCTTGCCGTGGAAAAGCTTTCCGCGAATGGTGGTGATAAAGTACAGTTTAACACAGTACTTTTAACCGGAGGGAAAGAAGTTAAAGTCGGCGACCCGTTAATTAAAGGGGCTGGTGTTCAGGCTACCGTTATAGATCAGATTAAAGACAAGAAGGTTATTTCATTTGTTAAGAGGCGAAGGAAAAGTTCTTCCAAGAGTAAGAAAGGCCATAGACAGCAAATTACTTTAGTAAAAATTACCGATATATTGGAGTCAGGTGCTGATAAATCCAACGTTCAAGAGGCAAAGACTGGGAAGGGTCTAAAAATTGATTATTCTGCAAAAGTGAATATCAAGAATAAGGCTGAAAAATTTAAAGAGACGACTAAAACTCAGCCTCCAAAAAAAACACCAGTGAAAAAAGAGGTCAAGGCAGAAAAAGAAACAAAAGCAGTGAAGACATCTAGCATCATAGCTACAGCTAAGAAAAAAAAGGACACTACCACTAAGTCCACTGCAGTTAAAAAGGAAGCGAAGAAAAAATCACCTTAGACTGAGGCTAAGTGATCATTAGGAGAAAGTCATGGCACATAAAAAAGCTGGTGGATCATCAAGAAACGGAAGAGATTCTGCTGGTCGCAGACTCGGAGTAAAAAAATATGGTGGAGAAGTTGTGTCACCAGGCAACATTATCGTTAGACAAAGAGGTACAAAGTGGTTTCCCGGAGAGAATGTCGGAATGGGCAAAGACCACACTTTATTTGCTTTAAAAGATGGTAGAGTAAAGTTTACTAAGGGTTTTAAGAAGCGAAAGTTTATTTCTGTAGAAGAGACGGTCGCAGCTGCTGAATAGATTTGGGTCTTAGTTGATTTCAGATTATATCGGTTTAATTTTCTTTGCTATGGCAATGGTAGGCTCTCCTGGGCCAGCAAACATTATTCTCTTTGCGCTAGGTTGCACTCAGAAGTTTAGGGTGTCTATCCCATTCATACTAAGTGTTGTTTTGTCTAAACAACTGATAATTTGGCCAATTGGATTTAGTTTGCTATTGATAAATGATCTGATTGACCAATATTCACGTATAATGATGATCTTATCAATGATTTTTATATCCTGGATAGGTTACAAGATTATTTTTATGGATCTTTCGGTAAAGAAAAAGTCAACGATATGGGCTCCAAGATTTTATCATGGGTTGCTTGTTCATCCATTAAATCCAAAGGCTTGGATGATGATTACTTTAGCGTTTACAGCTTTCCAGAGCCAAGGGGTATCGACTGAAAAAATCCCGACTATAGCTATAATTTTTTTACTAATACAATTAATTTTCCATTCTGCTTGGTTCTGGTTTGGTTCTCTAGTAAGGAGAACAGATTTATCAGAAAAAAATAGTCGAATTTTAAAATTAGTTCTATTGATTAGCCTTATAGCGAGTATTGTATTTTCATATTATTAACATTTATAATAAAACTTTTTAATTAACTGAAACCCTACTTTTAACTATGCAATTTATTGATTTGACACTTATACATATTAGATCTGGGACTGGTGGATCAGGTTGTACAAGTTTTCGGCGTGAGAAATTTATTGAATTTGGGGGACCAGATGGTGGTGATGGAGGTAAAGGTGGTGACGTTCTTGTGAGAGCGATCTCCAATCTCAATACCTTAATAGACTTTAAGTATAAAAGACACTATTTCGCTAAGAATGGTAGGCCTGGTATGGGACAAAATAAAACGGGAGCTAATGGGGAAGATGTCATTTTAAACGTACCGATAGGGACCGAGATCCTTTTAGAAAATAAGACAACAGTGTTGGTCGATTTAGTTAATGAGGGACAAGAATATGTGATAGCAGAGGGTGGAAATGGGGGTTGGGGTAACAGTAGATTTAAATCATCTACTAATCAAGCTCCAAGACAAGCTAATAAAGGACATTCAGGGTCTGAATTGACATTATGGCTAAGATTAAAGTTACTCGCCGACGTTGGTCTGGTCGGATTACCAAATGTGGGCAAGTCTTCACTTTTATCAGTTATGAGCAATGCTAAACCAAAGATTGGTGATTTTTCATTCACAACACTTACTCCAAACTTAGGAATGGTGAGTTACAAGCAGGGCGACTTTATTTTAGCCGATATTCCAGGGGTTATAGAAGGAGCTAATGTCGGTAAAGGTATTGGGATTCAGTTTCTTGGTCACATAGAACGATGTCAGGTTTTGGTGCATGTTTTAGATGTATCCTCCAATAACATTTTATCTGATTTTCAAACTACATTAAAGGAATTGAATAATTACAAGAGTGATCTGGTAGAGAAAATTAAGTGTGTCGTGCTTAATAAGGTAGACAGTATAAAAAATAAAAAGCTAGAAAAAATAATAAAAACTTTTAATGAAAAAGGTGTCGAAGTACTCCCTATCTCTACCTTTTCAAGAGTTGGTATTGATAAATTAAAGGATAATTTGCTTGAGTTGCTTAAAAAAAATAAACTTGAAGAAGCTAAGCCTAATAGGAGGCTTGAAAAATGGAGCCCGATATAAACAAAATTAGTCCTGACAGAGAAAAAATATATCAGCAATCAAAGTCGATTGTCATTAAAGTTGGCTCATCTTTGCTAGTTGAGGATAAACTTGGTGCAATCAAAAAAGAATGGTTCGCGTCTTTTATTGAGGATGTTATTGATTTACGCAAAAGAGGAAAAACCGTAGTTATTGTTTCTTCTGGTGCAATAAATTTGGGAAGAAAAATTCTTAACCTTAAAGAAAACGAATTAACTTTGGAACAAGAACAAGCAGCTGCATCGGTTGGTCAGATTGAACTCTCAAAGGAATATCAAGAGCATTTTAAAGTAAAGGGCCTTATATGTTCACAGGTACTTATTACCTTAGATGATTTCACAAATCGTAGAAGATACTTGAATTGTAAATCAACGTTAAAGACGTTATTAAAATTTGGTGTTATACCCATTGTTAATGAGAATGATACTGTTGCAACTGATGAAATACGATACGGAGATAACGATAGATTGGCTGCACAGGTTGCATCTATATGTGACTCAGACTTGTTAATATTGCTTTCCGATATTGACGGTCTATACACAGAGTCACCAAAAAAGAGTAAGAATGCAGTGCATATTCCATTTATCAATGAGATCACAGAAGAAATTAATCTAATGGCAGAGGGACCAGAAAATGATTACTCACATGGAGGTATGAAGACAAAAATTGAAGCGGCTAAAGTTACTACGTCAGTAGGCTGTAACTTGATTATCGCTGATGGTCAAAAACGTAATCCAATAAGTAATATTTCTAAAATTAAAGCAACATGGTTTTTAGCTTCTCAAAGCGTAAAAGCAGCAAGAAAGAAATGGATCCTAAACATGAAATCACTAGGTGAGATAATAATAGATTTTAAGGCAGAAAAAGCTTTAAAATCTGGAAAATCTTTATTACCAGTAGGCGCAACGAAATGTATTGGCACTTTTTTAAGAGGCGATGTAGTTACTGTTAAGGGCGAAGAGGGTCTGATAATAGCTAAAGGGTTGGTTTCATTCAATCAAATTGAAACAGAAAAAATACTTGGTCTTAAGTCTAAGGATATATCGGGTGTATTAGGGTATAATCGAAAACCAGAGCTTATACATAGAGATAACATGGCATTCTTTAGCTAGGGAAATTTAAATAATGAGTAACAATTTTAACATATTAGAGGTTGGAAAAAACGCGCGTAGCGCTGCTTTGGCTCTTTCTGAAATTTCAGATGCAGTTATTAGTGAAACTTTGGTGTTGTTTTCAAGCTTTATTCAAAAACATAAAGATCAGATACTGAGAGCAAATCACGGCGATGTCCAGCTAGCTATTCTCAATAATTCAAGCAAAGCATTTGTAGATAGACTAAGGCTAGATGATGATAGGATTAATTCTTTGCAGGCTGTAATGTTGGATGTAGCTCAACAAAAATCACCTGTGGATCAAATTTTAGAGACTAATATACGTCCAAATGGCTTGGAGATTAGTAAGGTCACCACTCCAATTGGTGTGATTGGCGTGATTTTTGAGAGTAGACCAAATGTTTTTTGTGATGCAGCAGCCCTTTGTATGAAGTCAAAAAACGCATCTATTTTGAAACCAGGTTCGGACGCTTTAAAAACTGTAAAAGCATTACACGATATCTTCGTCAAGGCTTTGTCGGAGATGGGAATTCATGAAAACTGCGTTCAAATACTCGGTTCTGGCAGTAGAGAGGAAGTAAAGCTATTAGTTAGTATGACAGATTATGTTGATGTAGTTATACCCAGGGGAGGAAGGAGCTTGGTTGAATTTATAAAAAGGGAGGCGAGGGTTCCTGTTTTTGCTCATCTAGAGGGTATAGTTCATATTTATATTCATAAAAAAGCAGATCTTGATGTCGCCAAGAAAGTAGTGCAAAACTCTAAGTCAAGAAGGCCAGGTATATGTGGAGCTGTGGAGACGCTCTTGATTGATAAAGAATTCCACGACAACCATGGCAACGAGCTTATAGATTTCCTAGTTGCTAAAGGAATAGAAATACGTGCAGATAAAACTCTATTTAATAGTAAATCTATAGTGGGTGTTTCTGATAGCGACTATGGATTTGAATTTCTAGAAAACATTTTAGCTGTTAAAATTGTCAAAGACATAGACAACGCTATTTCACATATAAGAAGTTTTGGATCAAATCATACGGACTGTATTTTAACCGAGGATAAATCTGCCAGAGAATTATTTTTTAAAAAGCTAGATAGCTCAATTCTCTTATGCAATGCATCTACTCAATTTGCTGATGGAGGAGAATTTGGTTTTGGAGCAGAAATTGGTATATCCACTAATAAACTACATGCTAGAGGGCCTATAGGAGCCCAACATTTAGTCTCATTTCAATACCATGTGAATGGAAGCGGAACCTTAAGACCTTAAATTTACTACTACGATGTCCAGGTTCTGAATGGACCAGAGTCAATGTGAACAAAGCCGGATCTTGAATACCGTCCAACTCCTCCAGTCTTAAAACTTTTTGCTGCCTTACTAATTTTATCCGTAGATCTCGTTCTCATTCGAATATCTGCGGCCATTGCCTTAACATGATAAGAATTTTGTGCAACTCCATCTGTCAACCTTGATAGCATTTTATTAGTTTTTCTTGTTCTATATCCTGATAGAAGGTAAAAAGGTTCTGAACTGTCAAGCAGTCCCTGTGTTGCAGACAAAATATCTATATTTGCTGGATCATATGATCTGACCTTATTTTGTCTCCAATCTCTCATAAAATAATCTATTTCTTTCAAAGCATCGCTTACATAGGAACCCTCTATCCAATAAACTGAATTAATGAATTCGCCTGTGTTGAAGTTACGAAATCTTATTTTACGTATATCTCCTGCTCCCCTTAGGAACCCAGGCGCTTTCGCTAGAACTGGTGCTGCAACTACAATAGCTGTTGTAGACACAAAAGATGTGAGCAAGGATCTTCTTGTTACCATACCTGTTTCGCCTCGAGAAATATCTTTTTCTTTATACGACATATTTATTGCATGATATAGGAAAAAAGAAAAGATAAACTTTCGAATCAGTGGAATATTTTATAAAAACGCTTATCTTAGTCATACCCTGCACTCGGTAGTGTTGAAAAATTGACAGTAGTATTATACAATGTCAAATTTTTTACACAAGGACCAAAAAATATATTGAAGGAAAAAGATGTTTTGTAATCCAAGTAAATTATCTAACTTTCAAAAATATGTACTATCGTTTAATAAATGCCTTATGTTTAAGATCTTGAACGTTCTTCTTGCATTGAATATCTTTGCTTTCTGTGCTTTTTCACAGGAAAAACAAAACTCCGACAATTCACTGAGAGTTACGTTAGAGTTATCACTGGCTGAATTTTATAAGGCTGATCATCCTATATTTTCATTTTACAGCGATAGAAACTTTGAGCCCTTTTGGATAGAAAATGAAAGAATATTGACGGATCTCGCGAGCGCTTTAAGCGAGGCAAGTAGTCACGGTTTACCTCTATCGCGCTACCCCTCAGAGGAGCTCAGTCAAGCACTCTTTGAGAACGATCCATCTCAAAAGGCAAAGCTTGAGCTTATGGCAACAGAGGCGTTTTTATTGTTTGCGAAGGATATAACAGGGGGTATTTTAAATCCTATTAAGATAGACTCAAACATCAGTTTAGTCCCAAAGAGGAAAGATACCAATGAGCTTTTGGCATTTTTGACAGATGGTCTGAATATAAAATCGTTTTTTCAGGGTCTCTTTCCAAGATCAAGTGAATATAAGAGCTTGCTTAATGAGTTAAGAAAGCTAAGGGAGATTTCGTTCAACGGTTCTTGGGGAGACCTTTTGCCGACAGATGCTGTGCTAGCTCTAGGGATGACACATGATAATGTACCCTTTCTTCGAAGAAGACTAAGTAAAATGGGTTACCCGGTGTATGATATTAATTCAAGATTATTTGACGAGCAATTGAATGATTCAGTAAAGAGGTTTCAAGAGTACCATGGTTTAAATCCAGATGGGGTTTTTGGAAAAAGGAGTATTGAAGCTATAAACGTCCCTCCTAAAACCAGACTAATGCAGATACTAGTCAATTTGGAAAGGATGAGATGGACTAATACAGATATGGGTTCTGAATATATTTTTGTTAATCAGCCAAACTTTCATGCATATTTCAAGTCGGGAAACGAAAAAGTTTGGCAATCAAGGGTAGTTATTGGCCTTCCTAGTAATCAAACGGCTGAATTTAACGATACTATGACTCATATGGTAGTCAATCCAACCTGGCACGTTCCAAAGAGTATCGCAGTTGATGAGTACCTCCCATTGATACAGAGTGACCCCAATTTTCTAACTGATAATGAAATGGTTCTAATGGTTAGGGGTACTGATACAATAATTGACTCTAACTTAATTGACATGCAGGCATTTACACCTGATAACTTTCCATTCCTTATCAAACAAATACCTAGCAACATTAATGCTTTAGGCCTCGTTAAGTTTATGTTTCCAAATAAATTTAGTATCTACATGCATGATACTCCCATGAAGGATCTTTTTTTCAAAGATGAGAGAACATTCAGTCACGGTTGTATAAGATTACAGGAACCCTTCCAATTCGCATATTCTCTCCTTAGAGATCAAGAGTTTGATCCAGAGAGCAAGTTTCAGGAGGTGCTTGAAAAAGAAGAAGAAACTTATATAAATTTATCTAGGAAAATTCCAGTTTATATTACCTATCGCACTACCTTCTTTGATGAGTTTGGGCAGATACACTACAGGGCTGATGTTTATGGAAGAGACGCTCTTGTATACATGGCTTTAGTTGATGCAGGAGTATCGCCTTATTGATCGTTCTTCTGGCAAATTTGGATTAGAGTAAGTTTAAAATGCTAACACTAAGAGACATTTCTAGCGGGATAGGAGGAACCCTAGAGGGCAATCCAGAATTATTAGTTGATGGGCCCTGTGAACCAAAGTTTGCTAGTGAGTCACAACTAGCGTTGGCATTGAGCGATCAATATATTAAAGAAATCAGCCTTGGTAAGGCAAAGGCAGCCCTATTTACTAAGCCGGTGAACTGGAAAAACTTAAAACTTGAGGGCGCAATTTTTCTAAATAAGAGTAAAACAGCTTTATACAAAGTGAACAAGCTATTTCACTATCCCCCAAAAAACCAAAAAGGTATAAGTCCAAGTGCTTTTGTCGATGAATCAACTAAGATAGGAAAGAATGTAAGTATTGGTCCATTTACATCTATAGGAGCTAATTGCGTAATTGGAGACAATGTGACTATTTTCTCTAATGTTACAATAATGCATAACGTAAACATTAAAAAAGAGACTATCATCTACCCTGGAGTAAGGTTATTGGAAAATGTTAAAATAGGTAAAAATGTCATATGTAATTCAAACACAGTTATTGGAAGTGACGGCTTTTCTTTTGTGTCAGATACAGGAGAAGGTATTGAAAAAGTTATGTTAGCTAGGTCGGATGAAGTTAAGATGAACGTAAATAACTATCTTAAGGTCGAAAGTTTAGGTTCTGTGGAAGTCCACGATAATGTTGAGATAGGGGCTAATTGCTGTATAGATAAAGGGACAATTGCCAACACAATTATAAGAGAAGGTACGAAAATAGATAATCTTGTTCACATAGCACACAATGTACAGCTTGGTAGGAATTGCCTGATTTGCGGGCAAGTAGGGATAGCTGGATCCGCAAAAGTAGGTGATAGGGTGGTAATGGGTGGACAGTCAGGAGTTGGCGATAACATTGAAGTTGGGTCGGACGTAATTCTTGCTGGCAAAACTGGTTTGTCAGTTAATGCAAGGCCTAACCAATTTCTCATGGGTAATCCTGCTATGTTGAAAAGTAGAAATATTAAATCTTACATGGCATTTAGGCGGTTGCCACAATTAATAAAAATGTTGAAAAAATAATTTAGTTATATAGCCTGACACAAATTTTAATATTCCTGGTTTTAGGGACCTATCATGGATAACATAGAAGAGAAGGTTTTAGAATTAGTTGGAGAACAAGCGGGTGTGGATCCTCAAGAAATTTTTCTAGATAGCAAATTTGAAGATCTTAATCTGGATTCAGTTGCCATCGTTGAGTTGGTTTTTTTATTAGAAGAGACATACAAGATATCAATTCCATTTGAGGGATTAGATGAAATTGAACTAAAGAAAAATTTCCATACTATTTCAAGCCTTACTAATCACCTAAAAGATCTCTTGCAGAAAAATGTTTAGGTTATTTTACTTGTTATTGAAATTTTATGAAAAATAGGGTGGTAATAACAGGTATGGGGGGCGTGTCTTCTATTGGGATGTCCGTGCCCGAAATATATAATAGCCTGAGGGAGGGGAAATCTGGCATTGGTCAACTTGAGTTTCCAGATGTAACTAGGCTAAAAGTAAAAACCGGTGGCCAAATAAAAAACTTTGATCCAATTAACCATTTCGAACTAAAGCAAATTGGTAGAATGGATCGATTTTCACAATTTGCTTTGCTAGCTGCTAACGAAGCAATAACAAGCTCAGGACTCGAAAATTATGAGGAAAATTGGTCAGAAAATGCCGGTGTAATTTTGGGCTCGTCAATTGGTGGTATCGAAACTATTAACAACAGCTATAAACAGGTTTTTGAGGAAGGGAATAATAGGTTGCATCCCCTTACTATACCGAAGATTATGAATAACTCAGCAACCAGTTTGATTTCCATCGAATACAAAATACAAGGACCAAGCTATACAGTCTCGTCCGCTTGCTCCTCTGCTAATCATGCCATGGGCATAGCTTTTGAAACCATTAAATCAAGAAAATCAGATATTATAATTACTGGAGGAAGTGAGAGTTTTCTTAGTTTCGGAGGCATCAAACCTTGGGAAAGCTTAAGAGTTTTATCTCAGAGTAAGTGTCGTCCGTTTTCCAAAGGGAGAGATGGGCTCGTTCATGGTGAGGGTGCTGGTATATTTGTATTTGAAAGCTTGGTCTCTGCAAGAAAAAGAAGAGCAGAAGTTATAGCAGAAGTGGTTGGATTTTCAATGTCTTCTGATGCATCTGATCTTATTAAACCAAACAACATTGGTCCTCAAAAAGCTCTTGGGGGAGCTTTAAAAGATGGAAAGATCAATAAATCAGATGTTTCCTATATTAATGCACACGGCACGGGAACTATTTTAAATGATAGAATCGAATGTGAAGCCATTAATAAGGTGTTCGGGCCACACTCTAAATCCATTAAAATTTCTTCCACAAAGGCTATGCACGGTCATCTGATAGGTGCCACTGCAGCAATTGAATTGTTAGCTTGTACGCTTGCTATTGGGGAAAAAGTTATCCCGCCAACTATAAACTATCTAGGTTTAGACCCTGCTTGCAATCTTGATGTAGTTCCAAATTTTTCTCAAGAGTTAAAAAGAGTAGATGTGGTCCTTAACAATTCCTTTGCATTTGGTGGCATGAACGCTGTATTAGCACTTAAAAGATATTATGATTAGGTACCTAGCTTCTTTATTTTTATTTTTGCTATACGATTTCCTTTTCTTTTTAATATTTCATATCGAAATCCATTAAAAATAAAAATTTGTTTTTCATACGGTATTGTTTGGGCTTCATGGATCACGAGGCCAGCAACTGTATTTGCTTCTTCATCAGGAATATTCCAGTCTCTATGTCTGTTTAGATCTCTGATAGTCATATTACCATCAACTATTATTGAATTGTCATTAAGCTCCTTTACCTGTTGCTCTATCACATCATGTTCATCAATAATTTGGCCAACTATTTCCTCTAAAATGTCCTCTAATGTTATAAGGCCTCGAAGAGCGCCATATTCATCAACGACTAAAGCAAAGTGTGATTTTCTTTTTAAGAATTGTTTCATTTGCTGATCAAGAGTAGTGGTTTCTGGTACAAAATAGGGTTTCATTGCAACATCAAGAATATTGATGTCATTTACGTTAAATTTTCCTATAGATTGCCCAACACCAAATCGTTTAAATGATCTTAAGACATCTTTGGCGTGAAGTACTCCAATCACATTTTCTGGGCTATCTTTATAGATTGGAAGTCTGGTATAAGGAGAGTTCAGGCACTTTTCAAAAATCTCATTAGGTGAACTATTTGTGCTTATCATTTCTATCTGGCTACGGTGTAACATGATTTCTTCTACCTCTCGATTTCCGAGATCTAGTGCGCCAAGAAGAATATCTCTAGCTTCTTTTTGAACTGCTCCTTCAGAGTGATGGAGCGATATGGCACCAGCTATTTCATCGGTTGCCATTTCTTCAATATTATCTTCGGACCTAACCCCGAAAGCGTTGAACATAATTCGAACAAAAAATCTAATAGCCCTAATAAAAGGAGTGAATGCAAATACAAAAAATCTAACTAAACCTGCAACCTTTATCGAAACACCCTCTGGGTTAGTTATTGCATAAGTTTTTGGCATAATTTCGGCAAAAACTAGTATTAAGAAAGTCATGGTAAATGTTGCAATAATAACGCCATTGTCCTGAAAAAGAGCTGTAAATAGAGATGTTGCAAGAGAGGTTGCAAGAATATTCACTAAATTATTCCCCAATAACAAGGCTCCAAGTAAGCTTTCTCCATTTTCTTTAAGAGCTAACGCTCTTTTTGCCATTTTGGAGCCCTTAGCTTTCAGTGCCGTTAGTTTGGCTTTGCTTGCTCCGGTTAGAGCAGTTTCAGATCCAGAGAAAAAAGCTGAAATTACTAGTAAGCCGACAATAGAAAGTGATGTTAACCAATAACTCGAGTCAATAAGCATAATTTATTCCTTTCCTACATACATAAATATATGTTTATAAGTTTTTAAAATCTTTTTTTGCAAAAGGGTGATTTTTCTGAACACTCTTTATCATTTTTTCATCTAGAATATGAGTATAAATCTCAGTAGTGCTTAGGTTCTTGTGTCCAAGTAGAGTTTGTATAACTCTTAGGTCAGCACCATTAGACAATAAATGAGAGGCAAAAGCATGTCGGATTTTATGTGGTGAAACGTTCTTAGTATTTAATCCAGCGGAGTTAGCAATTGCTTTAATAATTAGGAAAAAAGTCTCTCTATTCAAAAAGCCGGTTTTTGATCTTGAAGGAAATAAAAACTCACTTTTATAAAATCTCGTATTAGACCTTTTTAACTCTACCAAATAATTTTTTATCGCAGTTAAGGCAATTTTCGAAATTGGCACCATGCGTTCTTTATTTCCTTTACCTTTTATCAAAATTAATTCTGGTGTGCCAATAAAGTGTGATTTTCGTAATGAAACAAGTTCACTGACTCTCATCCCACTGGCGTAAAGAATTTCAATCAAAGCCTTATTTCGAGCTCTTTCAACGTTATTCTTCCCTACGCTACTAGCAACATCCAATATTCTTAGAGTTTCTTTCTCAGATAAGAAACTAGGTATTTTTTTTGTCTGTTTAAAGTGTTTAATGTCCTCACATGGGTTACGATCTAAGAAGCCTTCCTTTACTAAAAATTTAAAAAACTGTTTTATGGTAGATAATCTTCGTGACACAGTGCTGTCTGAAAATCCTCTCTTTCTTTGAATTTGAAAGAATTTACTTATGTCATTTTTTCTTATGGTTGAAACATTTATGTTTTGTTTGTTTATGAATGTATAAAAAATCTTTAGATCCGCCTTGTATGAAGATTCTGTATTCAGGCTCATATTTTTTTCGGTTACAAGACTTAATAGAAAATCAGATGATAAATTGTGAAAATTTTTCATGTATTACAAAACCATTTTGTTCAATGCATTTAAAGCGATTAACTCTATTGAAATTTCGTTAACTAAATCAATGAGTCCAATTTTTGTTAACATACTTAAGCTCAGTTTCAGTTCTTTAAACCCAGTTGAAATCCCATCTTCTAATAAATTTAAACTTTCTAATAAAATTAACCCCTTTTCCATTTGATCAGTATAGTTTTTATTTTTAGGAAAACTTTTTTTAATTATTTCTATGTTTAGCTTTTTTACTAATTGGCATAATCCGGTATCTGCCTCATAGTTCATGAACTTCTTTTTTTTTATTTCAATCAAGCAATTGATCTCTGGATTAGCTGATTCTAACATAAAAAACTCATTGCTCATGCTGTCAGTTAGACTGAGAAGCACAATCACGAGATCACTAAGCCTTTTATCATCAGAATAACGTAACTTTTTTATTTCATTGATGTATTCGTTAGACAGCTGCGCTAATAATTTTTTTTTTTGAAATACTTTTGTAGCCTTCTTCAGAGCTAAAAGTTTTTTTTGGTTACTTTCACTTTTAAAAGATTGCTCTAAATCAATTATAGTTTTTTTTGTATTATCATACGCCTTCTCTTTATCTTTATATTGGGTTGATCTGTATAAATTAAATAGAGTGTTAGCATTAACTACATAGTTTGAAGCTAACTGTTCCA
>CACHJY010000025.1 GCA_902580265.1 uncultured Alphaproteobacteria bacterium | reverse complement strand
TCAAGCGCACATCTTTCGTATTGTTCTAAAGTATTTGAATTAAACGGTACGGGACCTTCTGCGTACCTAAATATTAATGAGATTATATCTCTCGCAAAAAGTAAAAAAATTAAGGCTGTGCATCCAGGATATGGTTTTTTAAGTGAAAACCATGCATTTGCCGCTAATTGTGTGAAGAATGACCTCATTTTTATAGGTCCAGATGAAAAAACATTAAAAAATTTTGGTGATAAAGAAAAAGCAAAAAAATTAGCTCAAAAATTAGGGATACCTATATGTTCTTCATCAGGGCCAATACAAAAAAAATCAGATATCCAAAGTTTTTTTGATGAGATAAAAAAAAATAAAATAATCTTAAAAGCAAATTTTGGTGGTGGGGGAAGAGGATCAAGAATATTACATAAAAAAGATGATTTTTCTGAAGTATTATCTTTAGTAAAGGATGAAGCAAAGTCATTTTCTGGTTCTAATTTGATTTTTGCAGAAGAAGTAATTGAAGAGGCTAGACATATTGAGGTTCAAATTTTGGGTGATGGACATTCGTGTATTCATCTCTTCGAAAGAGATTGTTCTTTTCAAAGAAATTTTCAAAAATTTATCGAATTTTGTCCTGCACCAAACCTTTCAAGCCAAACTAAAGATAAGCTATATAATTATGCAATCAGCTTGTGCGAAAGTGTTGCTTACAAGGGTTTGGGCACAGTAGAATTTTTGGTCGACAAAAATGAAAAAATCTACTTTATGGAAGTTAATCCGAGGGTGCAGGTAGAGCATACTATTACAGAAGAATTTACTGGAATTGATCTCATACGATCCCAGATCAGCGTTTTCAATGGAAAATCTCTTAAGGATCAGAATATCAAAGAGGGAATTGCATTAGGAAAGCGTGCTTCAATACAGGCTAGGCTTAATATGGAAAGCTATGATAACAAAAACCAACTTGTTCCAACAACTGGAACTATAAAAGAATATGATATTGTTTCCGGTCCTGGAATACGGATTGATGGTGCAGGAAGAGTTGGCTATAAAAATAATGGCCTTTACGACTCATTGCTTGCTAAAGTTATTGCTACTAGCGAATTTGGTTTGGATGAAGCTGTAAGAAAGCTAGATTTTACTTTAAGAATGTCTAATGTTTCGGGGGTAGAGACAAATAAAAATTTAATTATCGAGATATTGCGGCAAGAAGTACCTCAAAGCGGATCGATAAATATTTCTACAATTGATAATAATATCGAAGTTTATCTTCAAAAATTGAATAGAGATAACCAAATAGGCGTTAAAGAGGGTAATAAAAATGAAGTTCCTAACAAACCTCTAATAGATAGCGCTTTAACAGAGAACACAATTCAATCTGAGCTTGTTGGTACAGTAATAGACATAAAAGTATTGCCAAATAAAAAAATTAAGCAAGGAGATACTGTCCTAGTTCAGGAATCTATGAAAATGCATCATCCTATTAAAGCCCACGCCGATGGATTCATATCGAACTTTTTTGTTGCTATTGGAGATACTGTTTCAACAGGATCGCCTCTTTTTGAAGTCATTCCTGAAAAAGAAAGTAGCCAAAAAAAGCTAAGGAAAGGCAAGTCAAAAAAGTCAAAAAAAATGAGAGGAGATCTCGAAGATCTTATGGAAAGAAGGAAGCTTACATTAGATAAAAGTAGGCCCATAGCGGTTAAAAAAAGGAAAAAAATCGGAAAAAGAACTGCTAGAGAGAATATAAAGTCTTTAATTGGCAATAATGAGTTTTTTGAGTACGGGGATCTAGTTTATGCGGCACAACGATCGAGAAGATCGCTTGATGATCTGATAAAAAATACTCCCGCAGATGGATTAATAACAGGTTTGAGCTATGTCAACTCGGAGTTGTTTGCCAAAGAACAAACTAAGACTGCAATTATGCACTACGACTATATGGTTCTAGCTGGAACGCAGGGTATAAATAATCATAAGAAGCTAGATAGAATGATTGATGTTATTAGAGGTTTAAAAGTTCCTTTGATATTTTTCTGTGAAGGGGGAGGAGGGAGACCAGGAGATGTTGATGCAGGAGATCAAAATATTGCAGGTTTGAACATTCCTTCTTTTCATGATTTTGCGCGTCTTTCTGGAGAAGTGCCATTAGTTGGAATTGGTTCAGGCAGGCTTTTTGCGGGTAATGCTGCTTTATTGGGTTGCTGTGATGTAATAATTGGCACAAGAGATCTTAATCTGGGTATGGGTGGCCCAGCAATGATTGAGGGAGGAGGGCTAGGAGTGTACAAACCCGAAGAGGTTGGTCCAACCAGCGTTCAATATCCCAATGGTGTTATTGATATTTTAGTTGATAAGGAGGATGATGCTATTGTAATAGCAAAAAAATATTTATCATATTTTCAGGGAAACCTAGGTTCTTGGAAAGCTCCTAAAGTAGAAAATTTAAGGTACGTTATTCCTGAAAATAGGATGGAGGTTTATGATATTCGGGAGGTTATTGATAATATTGCTGATATAGGCTCTGTATTGGAAATAAAGGCTGGTTTTGCGAAGGGAATGTTTACAGGCTTCATAAGAGTTAAAGGTAAACCGTTAGGATTAATTGCAAATAATCCACTATTTTTGGCTGGGGCGATAGATAGTGATGGAGCGGATAAGGCCTCCAGATTTATTAAATTATGTGAAAATTATAATATTCCCATATTAAGTCTGTGTGATACTCCCGGCATGATGGTAGGCCCGAAAATTGAAGAGACTGGCCTTGTACGCCACTGTTGTCGCTTATTTTTAGCGGGAGCTAATGTAACGGTACCAATGATGACCATTGTCTTAAGAAAAGCGTATGGCCTTGGAGCACAAGCAATGGCTGGTGGCAGTTTTATGGCACCACAATTTGTTGTGGGTTGGCCAACTGCTGAGATTGGAGCTATGGGTTTGGAAGGCGCTGTTAAGTTAGGGTATAGGAAAGAGCTAGAAGCTGAAAGTAACGAAGAGAAGAAAGAAAAGCTTTTTAAAAAATTAGTTAATGAGCTTTATGAAAAAGGAAAGGCAATTAATGCCGCAAGCTTATTAGAATTTGATACAGTTCTAGATCCTATAGAATCTCGTGATTGGATATCTATGGTAGTAGAAAGTCCTATTGATAGTTCTGTAAAAGTCTCAAAAAATAGGTATATAGATTCCTGGTAAATTAGGTTTTACATATTGGAGAAAGAAAAATGAGCAGAAATGATCAAGAATTAATAGCTCCTTTGGAAAAACATAAATTCAACACCGATAATCTAATGACATGGATGGAGTATAATGAGATAGAGAGCACAGGATTGAAAGTACAGCAGTTTCAAGGAGGAATGTCTAACCCAACTTTTTTTCTTGAGAGTGAAAACAATAAATACGTCTTGCGGAAAAAACCTCCTGGAAAGCTGTTGCCAAAGGCACACGCCGTTGACAGAGAATTTAAAGTAATGGACGCTCTTGGAAAAATAGATTTCCCTGTGCCTAAGATGCTTGGTTTTTGTGATAACCCAAATGTCATAGGTACTGAATTTTTTATAATGGACTACGTAGACGGCAGAATAATTACAACTCCAGAAATAAATGGATTCTCAAAAAATGAAAGAAATACCATCTGCGTATCTTTAGCAGAGACGCTAGCCAAACTGCACAATGTAGATTACAAATCTATTGGACTGGGGTCTTTTGGGAGACCAGAAGGCTATATCCAGCGTCAAATAAAATTATGGTCTGATCAATTCCAAAGATCAAAGGAAGATATTACCGTAGAGGCTAACTTCAAAGAAATGGATTTACTTTGTATATGGCTTAAAGAAAATTCTCTCATAGAGGATGAATTTGCTATTGCCCACGGTGACTATCGATTAGGTAATACAATAATTGATAAAAATAACTCAACAGTGATTGGTGTACTTGATTGGGAATTATCTACATTGGGCCACCCCTTAGCTGATCTGGGTTATTATTGTATCCCCTACCGATATGGGTTTGAAGACTTAAATTTAAAACAATTGGGTATACCTTCTGAAAAGGAATTTCTTGATCTATATATGAAGTTTTCAGGTAGAAGCTCAATTCCAAATTGGCCTCTATTTTTATCATTCGCTCTTTTTCGTAGCGCAGCAATTATTTTTGGTGTCGCTGCTAGAACCCTACTAGGAAATGTTAGCTCAGAGAGCTCTAATGTATTTGAGCAAATAAAAAGAGCAGAGGATATGGCTCGAATTGGCTATGACATTTGTTCCAACTCTTAAATAGTTTTATAACTCAAAGTGGTGGCCAACAAGTTTGTGGTAGGTTGTTATCTCTTTGATATAGGCCTATTGCACGCCTTGTTTTGTGCCCGATAAGACCGTCAACGCCACCCGTATCATATTTTTTAGATAGTTTTTCTTGTATGCTTATTATTTCATCTCTTGTAAATTTTTTAGTTGTTTCCCAACTTTTAATAAAGTCGTGGTTTTTATATTTAATTCTGTCTGCAATAAACCCAGCCGATAAAGCATATAAATCTGAGTTATTATATTCCTTCAGGGTATAAAAGTTATTACTTACTAAATAAATAGGCCCATATATACCAGCCGGAAACATAAGGCTGTATGACTCATTGAGATCATCTTGAGGAAATTCTTTTCCTTTAAATCTTGACGCTCCTAACTTTTTCCACTGGCTCAAGCTTCTTGAATGATCTGGTCCCTCTAGGTAGCAACTAATGCTCTTTGACAGTTGAACTTCATATCCCCATTCTAAGCTATTATTCCATCCAAAATGATTTAAATAGTTTGCAATAGAAGCCAATGTATCAGACTGACTGTTCCATATGTCTATATTGCCGTCTTTATCGTAATCTACAGCGAATTTAACAAGAGTAGAAGGTAGGAACTGAGGTTGTCCGAGAGCGCCCGCTTTTGAAGCCTTTAGCTCTTTAATATCAATTCTATTTTCTATAGCAAAATCAATCAGATAAAATAACTCATTCAAGTAAAAATGTCTATTTTTTGACGAAAAGCTGAGTAAAGAAAGTACTTGTAACCCGTCCAGTCTTGGCCTAACTCTTCCAAAAAATGTCTCGTTGGCCCATATAGCAAGCAAAAAATGTTTATCCACCTTATATATATTTTCGATATCTTCTAATATTTTTTTTAGGCTCTTTGCATTTTTTTTTCCTTCTTTCGTTTTTTGTATAATTAGTTTTTTGTTGAAATACTCTAAGGGCTCAGAAAACTCAGCCTGCTCATTTTTATTAAGTAACTTTTTTAATGTTATTACAGAGGCTATGTTATCTTTAAGATGCATATCTATTTCATAAATAATTTTGTGAGAATTAAATTTTTGCTGGAGTTTTGGTAGCAAAAACTTTTCAAGCCAATATTCATATACTTTTGTACTCTGCGCAAAAATAGGCGCTGGTAAGAATAAGAAAATTATAGACAAAAAAATTTTGGAAATGTTTTTCAAGATGAAAATCTATCTATTATTTTAGTGCTTTCTTTCCATAATCGATCGGCAATATCTGATTTTAGGGCCTCTTTTGAGGGTTTTGACTCATTTCTTTTTATGAAATATTTACCAGAGAGATTTTGTACGATCTCGCTTGTTACTAGATAGACAAGAGTGTCTGCGCCTTCCTCAGGTGATATGCCTCTGTATTTTAAAACTAACCTTATAATAAACTGTAAAATTCCTTTATGATCTTGACCGATATTCGTATTTACGATTCCTGGATGGACGCAATTTACAGATATATTTTTTTCGGTAAGTTTTTCCGATAACTTCAGTGTAAATAACAAATTACATAACTTAGACCTTGAATAACGCTCGTACCAACTTTTCGAATTGCTACTGTCTAAATTATTAAAATCTAGAACTGCGTTTTGATGAGCACTACTTCCTACGTTAATTATTCTACCACCTGCACGTATCAAATTTTTTTCAAGAAGCCTATTTGTAAGATAAAAGGGACCTAGATGGTTTGTAGCAAAGACTTTTTCAATTCCCACGCTATTATAAGATTTCTTAAACAAAATAGTTCCGGCGTTATTAATCAAACAATCTATTTTTATTTTAGATTTGTTAACTACATTCACAATTCCATTAATATCATCAGGCTCAGACAAATCACATCTTAAGAAACTTATCTGTTTGTTGTCGTAAAATGACTTAAGTTCATATTTTACAGCATCTGATTTATTTTTATTTCGATATGTAACAAAAAGTCGGTGTTTCATAGCTAATAAGGACTTCGCAGCGGAAAGTCCAATCCCATCAGTTCCTCCAGTAAGAAATATATTTTGCATAAACTTCCCCTGTAGAAATCTTCCATTCAAGCAATGGTTTTCTTTTATACAATAATTATTATTTTAGCCCTTTTTGTATTAATACTAAATAGATAATCTTTTTACGCAACGTAAGACTTGTATTAAATAACTCAATGCATTATTTCACGTTTAACGTCTGAGAGGTATTATGATAGAGGCATGGTCGAAACAAGTAATTAAGAATAGAATTTTCATTCTCATAATTACAGTCTTACTGATTTTAGTGTCCGTTTTTTCTATCTCAAAAAATCCCATAGGGGTCAATAATTCAAATGAAATGTGGTTCCTTGAAGGCGATCCAACGCTTTTAGCTCACGATAAGATGAGAGATCTATTTGGAAGCACTGAATCTCTAGTTGTCGGTATAGAAGCGAGATCAATAGATAAAGACCTTTTCAAACTTGAGACTATTAAAATGATTGAAGAAATTCATTCAATGTTAGAAGAACATGAAGTGGTTGAAAAGGTTGATAGTCTTGCTAGATATCAGAGAACATATAATCGAGATGGAGTTGTCGCTACAGACTATATTTTCGAGGACATAGAGAGTTTAGAAGATAATCTAGATCAATTGGGTGCGGCTAGGATTGCCATGCAGGATGAAAACCTTGCTCTCGACACCCTCATAAGTGAAGATTTTAGGCATACCAGAATAATTGCGAGAACTGAGTATATTGTGAATGGGCTTGATCACAAGCTTAAAGTCGTGACGGATTTACGTAACTTTATAAGTGAGATGGGTTATTTAGAAAAGGGATATGATATTAAGTTTGGAGGACAACCTGTTTTAAATGAACGTTTTACCGTAATCAGTAACTCAGATGCCGCTTGGCTAAATCCTACTGTGGCTGTCGTAATGATGATTGTTTTAGGCATTGTTTTTAGATCTTTGACTGGTATTCTGGCACCCTGGGTTGTTATTGGTACAGCAGTCACAATAATGACTGGATTGCAAGCGTATCTTGGCTATAATATAACTCCTGTAAACCAAGCTTTAATTCCTATTACAATGTTGTTAGGAATGGCGTGCACGGTTCATGTGATGTCTGAATTTTACAGCTTGAGAACTCTTTCCAAGCTAACAGCTTCAGACGCATCAAGAGAATTAATTAAAAACCTTTTTAAACCAATATTTTTTACGCAATTCACCACGTCAATTGGATTTGCTGCGCTTTACATAACAAAATTATCCCCTGTGCGCGAGTTTTCCTTGCTAGCAACAATACTACCAATGATTATTTTTATTCTTTCAATGAGTTCGTTGCCTGCTGCTTTATCGTTTTTAAGCAAGCTCTCGCCGGCCACGAAAAAGGCTTACGACAATGACTGGCTTACACATGTGACCTCTACTCTTCCAAATTTTTCGTACAAAAATAGATTTAGTATTTTAGCAGTGGGGCTTCTGTTTATTTCTGTGAGTTTTTTTAGTGCTACCTACATTAAAGTCGATACGAATATTTTTAAATTTTTTAAGAGTGATCTCAAAATATCAGAAGACTTGAGGTATTTTGATAGAGAATTTAAAGGATCATCAAATATTGATATGATGCTAGATTCTGAATCAGAGGAGGGGATTAAAGAGCCCGAATTTCTCAAAAAACTTGACGCTCTTGAGGCTTTTCTTGAAAAACAAGAAAAGTCAGGGAAGATTGTAGGTTATCTGGACCAACTTAAGCAAATTAGGAAGGCGTTTTCGGACAACAAACAAGAGTTTTACAAAATTCCGGACAGTAAATCTATGACTAGCCAGCTATTGTTATTATTCGAAAACTCAGGTCCTGATGATGACCTATCAGATATTAAAGATTTTGATGAGCGGTTTACAAGAATAACATTACCGACAATTAATATGGATGCTAGCGAATATAACCAGTTTCTGGATGATATGATGCGAACAATAAATAAAGATTTTCCACGCTTGAATGTTACCCCTACCGGTCCAATGGTAATGTTTCAAGCTCAAAATGAGTACACCGATAAGGGGATCAGCCAGTCATTTATGCTCTCATTAACCTTCATAAGTGTTGTTCTTTTTATTATCTTTTGGTCGATCAAACATGGTGCAATTGCCGTATTCCCAGCAGTCGTTCCGATAGTTTTTGCTGGTGGATGTTTTGCAATGTTGGGTAAGGATTTGAATTTGGGATCATTAATAGTAGGAGCCATGACAATGGGTATCGCAATAGACGACTGCATTCATGTCATAAGTAGATATAAGTTGGCGAGATCTCTAGGAAGTTCAGTAGAGCAATCGATAAAGAGAGCTATGACGGAGTCGGGAAGGGCTATTATAACCACTTCATTGGCGCTTGTTGTTGGGTTTAGCACTTTTTTATTTGCTCGCTTAGTGCCTATGATTGATATTGGTTGGCTCACCACCGTGATTTTTACGTTGGCATTGTTAGGGTGCCTATTGTTTATACCTGCGCTACTCTTTATATTCGAAAAAGAAGAAAAACTAACCTAATCTTTGAGGCTATTAAATAAATGAACTTTAAAACGATATTTCCAAAATACTTCTTGTTTTTTCTTGTTTTACTTTTACCAAATGTATCTGTTCCCATGACCGCTTACGAGATCATGAAAAAAGTTGATCAAAGGTATACAGGGGAAACTATAGAGCAGACATCTACTCTTGTTTTGATCGATAAGAAAAATAGAAAAAGAGAGAGAAAACTAAAGGGTTTTACAAAAGAAGTTTCCGATGGAACAAAAAGCATCTCTTTTTTCTTGAGTCCTTCCGATGTGAAGAATACCTCCTATTTGTCTTACAACTGGGACGATCCGTCAAAAGATAATGATTCCTGGTTGTATCTTCCAAGTCTTCAAAAAACTAATAGGATTTCTGGTGGCGATCGGTCCAATTCTTTTATGGGTAGTGATTTTACATATGCTGATTTAGATGGAGTAGAAATTGAAGACTATACTTACAAAATTGTAAAAGAAAGTGATGTAGTTGATGGTGCAGATTGTTGGGTAATTGAGGCTACACCAAAATCAAAAGATGTAATTAAAGAGACAGGTTACTTAAAAACACTTACTTGGATTAGAAAAGATATATTCTTTGGTGTCAAAGGCAGAATACTTGTGAAAAAGGGAAAAAAAGTTAAGCTCTGGTCAGCAAAGGATATTAAAAAAATTGATGGGGTCTGGATTGCAAAGACACAACAGATGACTACCACAAAGAAGAAAAAGCGTGAGCATTCAAGTATTTTTATTATTGACACAATAGCGTTTAATAAAAAATTAGTTGATAGCTTGTTTGAATCCGAGGCCATGCAGCGAGGCTATTAATAAACGTGTTCAAGCTCGTAAATTTACTTGTTTTTGTTATATTTCTTAGCTCGACAGTATATGCACAATCAGATGACGATTTCTTATCTGATTTTGGTGGAGATGATTTCGAGGAAATAGAAAGTGAACTTGATCTTGTTGCAACGAATGTTGTTAAAGAAAAATTTTCTGACAATTCAATCGAAAAAAAACCGACCAGTGAAAGTTTTGATTGGGATGCTATTTTCTCTCAAAAGTTATATTATGGCCTTGAATCTCCATCTGTCCCTTTTTTCAGGCGAGCTCCAGGGATTGAGGCAATACATAGCAATATCAATTTAGGGTTAAATACAAAATTTGATGAAGTTATTAACTTCAAGGTCTCTGGTGAGGTCAATTGGGACTGGGGGTATTTTGAAAGCTCTAAGTACTCTTACGGTCCTACATCTGCTGATTTTAAGTTAAGAGATCTATACATTGACTTTTATCCAATCGATGGGCTTTGGTTAAGAGCTGGAAATCAAATAATTGCAAGAGGAGAGTCAAATTTACTAATTTCAAGTGATATTGCTAATCCAAGAGATCTATCTACGATTGGGTTGCAGGATCTCGATGATATAAGATTAAATATTCCGTCTGTATTAGCTGGGTACAATATTGGTTCCTTAAAGCAAGAGATTATTGTCTTTTTGGATGAAAAAAGAAATAAAGTTGCAAGATCTGGAACGGCATTTGATCCTGAAGCTGCTTTTTTGGGTGCGTCCATAATTACCAATGTTTCTCCTGCGCAGCATAATATAAGTTACGCCTTAAGAAATAAAATCCTCTTATCGGGCTTTGAATTGGATTTGTCCTTAGGAGAATATAATAATAAGCAGTTATCAACATTGAGTTCCTCTGTTTCAGGAAATGTAACTACGCTTAACACTAAGCAGGATAGAATAGCTTTCTTGGGTTTAAGCGGTAATATTGCGTTTTCAGACTTTGTTCTTAAATTCGATACCTCTCATAAAAAGGGAAAAAGATTTCCTTATTCCAACCCTTTGATAGGCCCTTGGTCTGAAAATGAGGTGTCTGAATTTTCTTTAGGCGCTGATTATTCCGGTCTAAGGGATTTGAGCATAAATATTGAATTAGCTAGTGCATATATTCATAAACACAGCGCTCAAATAGCAAATAAGCAGAATGAATATGGATATAGTTTAAGGTTTGATTGGAGATTGTATAACGATCTTTTAGATATTTCTTTGCAGCATGCCAATATTTTGGGAGATAATGGGAGTTTTTCATCAGTATCAGCGGTTTATGAGTTAAGTGACAGCATCAACATTGGCAGCAAATTTATTTCCTTTGATAGCTATAAGAATACTCAGCATTTATATCCTTACAGGCATCAAGATTTGATAGAGCTTACGCTGGATTACTATTTTAATTGATAGGCCAAAATATCAATAGTAGTGGAATACTTGTTATAATAATTAGAACTTCAAGAACTAACCCTATTCTCCAGTAGTCACCAAATCTATAGCCGCCAGGCCCTAAGATTATGGTGTTATTTTTGTGTCCAATCGGAGTTAGAAAAGCACAGGATGCTGATACTGCGACGGCCATAAGAAATGTATCTGCATTTAAATTTAGTGTTTGCGCTAGTTGTATGCTTATAGGTGCAATAACTAAAGTCGTAGCAGTGTTATTTAAGATGTCCGATAGTGTCATGGTAATAATCATGATTATTGCGATTATCAACCATGGTTCCATTGATAACGCATATTTTGTTAAAATCTGGACTATAATTTCTGTTGTACCATTACTCTCAAGAGCAGCTCCTAAAGGTATAACAGAGGCTAAAAGGATAATTACGGGCCATTCCACGCTAGAATAAACCTCTCTAGGAGGTACTATTTTAGTAAGGCAATATAATATTATTACTAAGCCCAAAACAATGGGTAACTTAAGCAGGCCGATGCTTGCGACTATCAGGCCAACAAAGAAAATACTAAGTGCTGCAGTCATCTTGCTTGTATCCGTAATGTTTAAGCTTCGTGCCGCTAGAGGGAGGCACCCAATCCAATTAATTACCTCATTAAAGCTCTCTTTGGGCACAAGAATCAAAAGCATGTCGCCTTCTCTTACTATTGTTCTACGAATTTGTTTTCTAATAGGACGTCCTTTTCTTGATATTCCAAGTAACACTGTAGCTTTTCTCCAAGCCAATCCAACTTTTATTGCAGACGTATTTAATAAACGAGAAGTGTCCGTTACCACAACTTCAATGGGAATATAATTATCTGATTCTGCTAAGATACGATCTTTTTTAAAAGGAAATTCAAGTTTTTGAATTGTTCTAAATTCATCTAAAGACTCTGGGGTCGCATCAATTATAAGTTGATCATTTTCCTCTATTTTCAAATTTCGACTACCCTTATCTATTCTTATCGAATTTCTTATTATACCCAGTACTGCAGCATCACATTTTTCTGCTGCTTCATAAATCTCATGAAGATTTTTTCCTAATACAAGTGAATTTTGTGATACCGTTAAATTTGATACATATGAAGCTATCTCTATTAATTCTTTCCCTGCGTCATCATTTTCTGAGGATTTTGGTATTAAACGCCAGCCAATTAAGGCAACAAATGCCAATCCAATAATTGCGGTTATTCCCCCAACTGGAAAAAAGTCAAACATTTTAAATGGTTCACCGGTATGCTCATAGCGAATGCTTGATATTATTATGTTAGGAGGCGTACCTATCAGGGTAGCCATACCCCCAAGAATTGTTGCGAAAGATAAGGGCATTAGTGTCTTTCTTGGTGCCCAATTAGATTCTCTAGCTTTATTAATATCTATAGGCATTAAGAGTGCAAGCGCAGCAACGTTATTCATGAAAGCCGAGAGAATTGCTCCTATGAAACCTATAATTGATATATGTCCCCACAGACTTTTCCCGAATGCAGATATTTTTTGGCCAACAAAAAAAATTGCTCCGGAGTTAATCAAGCCTTTTGATACAATTAAAACTAATGCAACAATAATGGTTGCTGGATGAGCAAAACCATCAAATGCATTATTGTATGGAACCACACCAATAACTACAGAGATTATGAGAATAGAAAAAGCAACTAAATCATAACGAAATTTTCCCCAAAGCAACAAAGAGAAAAGTAAACAAAAAATTGCTATTAATAAAATCTGTTCAGAGTTCATCTAGAGAACCTATTTTATCTTTCTAGAAAATAGATCAAGTATTCTAAACCAGTGGGTTTCAGCGTGCCGCCTATTATAAAGTTGACCTCTATTTGGAAATGAAAACCCATGATGAGTTTTTGGAAATATCTCGATCGTATAGTCAACTGAAGTCGCAGAAAGATGTTTTTCTAGAGCATTGATCATTTCTAAGGGAGCATAGCTATCTGTTTCTGCGCAGCCAAAATATAGTTCACCTTTTACACTATTGGTAAATAGGTGAGGTGAGTCTTCATTGTCTGTTAACAACTTTACACCATGTATAGAGGCCGCTGCTGCGACTTTTTCTGGTAATTTTCCAGCTGCATAGAAAGCAAAGGGTCCACTCATGCAATATCCAACTAATCCAACAGAACTGTTTTTGGCGCTATTTTGATTTTCACAAAATTCAATCATGTAATTTATGTCCTCTAAAACTAGGGCGTTAGATAGTTTGTCCATATTTTTAAACATCAATTCTCTTGAGGCTTCGGGAGAGTAACCTTCAATAAAATTAAGGTTCGGTTTATTCCAATCAAAAGGCTTAGCTGTTCTATAATAAAGGTTAGGGCACAGCACATAGTAACCGCATGCAGCAATTCTGGATGCCATGTCATGAAGTTCCTGCCTAATACCAGGAGCATCCATTAACAGAAAAACTATAGGATATTTATTATCGTCGCTTGGATATACAACAAATGTAGGCATTTTTTCTTTTCCAGAAACATTAATTTCTACTATTTTTTCTATCATTAAGTTACCTCCATAATTCATTTTAAAATATACAATAAATTTTACGTATAACCCCCTGTTTTCGTAATGTTTTCCCATTTGATAAAAAATTTTCATTTGTAGTAAGGAAACTTACTCTGTTATTACTTTCTATAGCAGTTGCAAGCATATTTGTTTCCTCTAAAAGCTCGAATAATGACTTATTTTCTACTAATATAGCAAGGGCTCTTCTAGCATTTTCAGCGACTAGTATTCCACTTAATCTATTGTCTTTAGAAAAAGCTGGCCCTCCACTGAGGCCACCAATTGAGTTAAGATTGAATGGTGATCTCTTTGTAATGCTATAAACAAGACCTCTTTCAAAAACACCATATGACTTGTTTTCTAATCCTACGTGACCAAGATAATTTAATGCTAAATCACCAGGATTTCCTGCTGGGTATCCTGAAGAAAAAGCTTCTTCTTTATATCTACTGATTTCAAAATAGGGGAGATCTAAATCTTCTTTATTCTTGAAAATTGCCAAATCTGAATTGGGATGAATAAATATATTTTTTATTATCGTTTGTTTTTTCTCAAAAGACATCATTACTTTTGGGCATTGATTAATAACATGCCTTGCGGTAACCCATGTATCTTGGCCAATATAAAAAGCTGTTCCAGATCCACCCTGACGGCGAATTTTGCTTTCTGATTGGATAGAAAATTTTGGAAGAGACCGAAGATTTTTTTTATTATTTGCCGGTGTACTCATTTTATTAGAATATCCAACCATGTTAATTGATGTCTTATTTTTGTTTGAAAAGTTATGTGCTTTAGGCCTTGACGAACCATCTTTTTCGAACGAAGAGGCAAACGACCATAATATAGCTATAATTGCGATAAAAAAATAAAATCCATTACTAATGAATTGCATGTTTATCCAGAGATTACTGCACTATTTAAAAGCGCGACAGATATTTTTATAGAAAATAAAAGAATAGACGAAGAAACCTCACCATTTTCAATTCTTTTGGGAAGATCATTTATTAAGATGTCAACGGCTTTGAAGCAAAAAAGCTGGATAATTATTGCTACAAAACCCCAAACGATAATCTCATAGATGGATCCACTAGCGGATAGAGAGCTTGCAAGTGGTAAAGCTAAACCAATTAAAGCGCCAGAAAAACTAATAGCGGCGGCGGTATTTTTTTGTCTTATTAAAGTTATTTCTTTCATCGGCGTAATGAATAGATAGATGATTACACCGATTAAGAGCACGATAACTGACGTTACAAAATGGCTAATAAGAAAGGGAAGCCCGTTTACTAACCCTCCAAAAATAAGACCAAAATCACCCATATTTTTTCCTATGCATTTAGTTTTATAATTATATTAAAAAACAACAATTTTTATACTAGATCAAGTAATGATATCAGTTTTTCTTGTTCTCTTGTCTCTATGGCGCCTGGACGATATTGCCGGATAAAGGAAATAGGTTCCTCTACTATACCGAGCTTTTTGCATAATAAAGCGGCAATGAGACCAGATCTTCCTAGCCCAGCATTACAATGTATAAGAATGTTTTTATCTTTTTGAATTTCATCGCACAAATTATCGAGAAAGCGATGTAGTTGGACTTTATTTTTGGGTATAGACTTATCTTTGATAGGAAAATAGAAGTGACCAAACTTATGTTTCTTTATGAGTTCGAAAAGGTTTGCAATTTGCAATGCCGCTAACTCTTTTCTCTCTAAAAGTGATGCAACAATATCTATTTTTCTTTTTTTAAGTTCTAATAAATCCATCTCTGCTTGAATAGTCTTATTCCCGATGCCTTTCTTGCCGGGATAATGAGATATCCATAGTTGACCTTTTGATAAAGGGTTTAAGGGAATTTTATCAAGGGCAATCACTTTATATTCTAAAGTAGTATTTAACTAGTCCCTAATTTTATCGCAATATTTTTTGTTTGAACATAATTTAGGAGAGCTTCTCGCCCTTTTTCTCTTCCATATCCAGACTTTCCATATCCCCCAAATGGTGTTTCAACGCCACCGGCAAACCACTCATTTACAAAGAATTGACCTGCTCTGACTTTTTGTGCACAATACATAGCTCTGTCAAGGTCTTTAGTAAATACACCGCCGACGAGACCGTATTCTGTTCCGTTCGAGATACTTATGGCTTCATCGTCATCTTTAAATTTAAGTATTGATAGCACTGGTCCAAATATTTCGGTTTGAGCTATTTCCATATTCTGATCAACATCTGCAAAAACTGTAGGCTCTAAGAAAAATCCCTTATTATTTAGTTTTCTTGCACCGGTTACAGCCTTTGCTCCTTGCTTTTGGGCTTCATCACAGATTGAAACCGCTCTATCTCGTTGCTTTAAGGAGATCATGGCTCCCATATTATTTGCAAACTCGTCTCTTTCAATACCTATTCCTACAGACATATTCTTTGCGACGTCTTCTGCTAAACCAACAACCTCGTCATAAACTTTTTCATGAACCACTAGTCTTGACATTGCTGAGCAAACTTGTCCTGCATTGAAGAAAATACCTTTTCTAATGTTTTCTCTCAAGTTAGTCATTGAAGCATCTTGATATACAATTCCCGCTGATTTTCCACCGAGTTCTAATACAGTGGGTACTATATTTTTTGCTGCCGCCGTTGCAATAGCAGATCCCGTTTTAACTGAGCCTGTAAAAGCTATTTGGTTGATGTTTTTATGAGAGCATAAATATTCACCAGCAGTTCCACCTATTCCGCAAATAATATTTACAGTTCCAACTGGAAAATCTGCAGCTTCTGCAGCTTTGGCAAAGAAATATTGGGTTATCGGTGTAAGTTCCGGAGATTTAATTACACACGCATTCCCTGTTGTTAAACCAGTAGACAAAGATCTCGCTGTCATCTCCATCGGGAAATTCCAAGGAATGACTTGAGCAGACACACCGTAAGGTTCGTAGGAAGTAAAATCATAGTATGCTGATCCAAGAGGTATTGAGCGACCTTCTAGCGTTTCGGCCTGATTCCCATAATATTCAAAGTATCTAGCAGCATTAGTTACTTCAAATTTGGCTTCAAAAAGTGTTTTACCGGCTTCCATAGACAACAATGGAGCAATTTCTTCTAAATTTTCTAATAAATACGCACCAATTTTTTTTACCATTCTTGCACGTTCTACCGGGCGCATATTTGTTAGAAATCCGCTTTCATGAACTCTTTTCGCAGCAAAAACAGCCGTATCGACGTCAGCATTATCCGCAATGGCTTGGTCAGCTAATTTCTCTCCTGTACCAGGGTTGTCTACTTGAATTACACCGGCTCCACCATCAACAAATTTTCCAT
>CACHJY010000024.1 GCA_902580265.1 uncultured Alphaproteobacteria bacterium | reverse complement strand
TTAAAACTACCCCAATAATATGTTGAATTTAAAGACTGCTAAGAGTGAGCTCATCCAGATTCATTGTTTAATTTTTATGACTGTTTATTATAACAAATGGGATACTGAATGACCGATAAATTTAAAAAACTAAATGCTTCCTGTCACTGTGGCTCAATAAGATTAACCATCGATTGGGATAAAACTATTTCAGAGATTATAAGATGCAATTGCTCAATCTGTAGCAAAAGTAAAGGATTCGGTATGCTATGTGTGCCCAAGGATAAGGTAACAATGGTCGAAGGTTTTGAGTCTGTTACCGAATATGTATTCAATACCACAGAAGCCCCACATTTTTTTTGCATAATATGTGGCACGCATACCCACCATAAAAGTAGAAATAACCCCAGTAAAATTTGTGTAAATGTTGCTTGCATTGATGATTTCAATATCGCAAATTATAAGGGAGCTATAAAAAACTTTGACGGCATTAATCACCCTCGAGATTTATAGCACAACTAAAGAGGTTTACATTTGAATAAGCACAATGCGATTAGAAATCAAACATGGGAGTGTGATCTTAGAAGTGATACCTTTACTTCTCCTGATGAAGGCATGAGAAAGGCGATGGCAACTGCTGTGGTTGGTGACGATGTGTATGGTGAGGATCCAACCGTTAACTTATTAGAAAAACGATTAGCATCACTTTTAGGAAAAGAAGAAGGAGCCTTTTTCCCCTCAGGCACCCAAAGTAACTTATCAGCTGTCATGGCTCATTGTGGCAGGGGCGAAGAAATAATTGTTGGTAAAGACTATCATGTATACTGGGACGAAGCATCAGGTGCTTCTGTGTTAGCCGGAATATCTTTATGGCCAGTTGAAACAGAATATGATGGGTCGATATCACCAGCTTCCGTTGAAGGCGCTATTAAAGAAGACGATCCACATCATGCATCCAGTCGATTATTATGCTTAGAAAATACTGTTGGTGGCAAAGCAATATCTTTAGAAAAAATGCAAGATGTTTCTAAAACCGCTAAAAAAAACAGTCTTTGCATTCATCTTGACGGTGCACGCTTTTTTAATGCGATAACGGAATTAAACTGTAAACCTGAGGAACTAGCAAATTGTGCAGATAGTGTATCAGTATGCTTATCAAAAGGCCTTGGCACACCCCTAGGCACTGTACTAGTTGGTTCATCAAAATTTATTCGGAAAGCAAGAAGAAACAGAAAAATTCTTGGAGGATCGATGAGACAGGTTGGTATTGTTGCTGCTGCTGGGCATTATGCTCTAGATAACAATATAGCTAGGCTAGTTGAAGATCATATGCGAGCAGAGTTTTTCGCTAACGAACTTAGAGAAATGAATATAGGGCACGTTGATAGCGGAACAAATATGGTGTTTTTCACACCTAAAGATGGGCAAGCCGGAAAACTCAGATTACATTTGGAAAAATGTGGTGTTAAAATAGGAGATCAAAACCCATCGATACGGATGGTCTTACATCGTGATGTTTCAGACGAAGGTCTTTATAAAGCGATTGCTGGTTTTAAAAGCTTTTATCAATAAAAAATTAGATTAAACGTATATGGCAAGAAGAGGACAGAGGAATAGAATTCGTTGGGAAGATATCAAGAGCCCCTGCGTCAAAATATGTACTCTGGAAGATGGAGTTTGCATAGGATGCGGAAGAACGCAAGATGAGATCAGAGAATGGGTAATCATGACTGACATTCAAAGAGAAAAAATCATGGAACGATTGAAGAATACCTCTTCCAGTTAAAAGAAGTAAAATCTATATTATCCCTTGTTCCTTTTGAAAATCCTTTAGTGTTTCATTAAGTTTAGATAAAAACTCATCGCAGTTATCTGTGGTTGAGATTAGCGGAGGTGCAATCATTAGCCACTCACCATTTTCACCCTTTGCCGTTTTTCGAGTATAGAGAAGAATCCCATTTTTAATTCCAAGCTCACTTATTCGATAAATGGCTCTTTGATCCATATTGAACATAGCCTTGGTTGCTGTATCTCGAACAATTTCTACAGCTAGCAGCAGTCCTTTGCCTCTGACGTCACCAATAATTGAAAATTGCGTCGCTAAATTTTCTAAACCTTTTTTAAGATAGTCACCTACAACTCGAGCGTTTTCTGTGAGATTATTTTCAATAACCTCGTTAAGTACGGCATTTGCAATTGCGCAAGATAACGGATTCGATGCATAAGTGTGCCCATGCAAAAATCCACCAGAAGAGACAACTGGTTCAACTATCCTATTAGGGGCCAATAAAGCTCCCAGTGGTGAATAACCAGCACACAGACCTTTTGCTAATATCACTAGGTCTGGGGCTGATCCCTCCCAATGATCAGCAGCAAGAAACTGTCCCGTTCGACCAGCCCCACTCATTACCTCGTCGTAAATCAAAAGCACCCCATATTGATCACAAATCTCTCTAACTTGTTTGTAGTAGAAGTCGGGAGCCACGAGTGCCCCAGTAGAAAGTCCTCCAACAGGCTCCAAGATAAAAGCTAATACTTCTTCCGGGTCTTCATCAGCTATAGTTCTTTCAAGCTCATCTAAACAAAATCTTGGGTAGGATGATGCATCAAAATTATCTGGTATTCTATAAGACAATGGTGCTGGTACTTTGATAGATATTTTTGTCAAACTTTGAAAGTTTTCCTTCATTTCAACGTCGTCAGACGCTGAAAAAGCCCCCATTGTCGAACCATGATAACTTGGCGCTCTCGCTATTATTTTATGCTTTTTTGTTTTCCCACAAGCAAGCGCGTATTGTCTTGCAAGCTTAAATGATGCTTCAATTGCCTCGGAACCTCCTGATACAAAGAACGCTTGATCATACTTATTGCCAGTTAAATTCACCAAGCTTTTTGCTAAATCTCTATTAGGTCTATTTTCAAAAAAAGCATGGCTTGCAAAACAAACTTTTTCAGATTGATATTTAATAGCTTCTAATACTTTTGGATTTGCATGCCCAATATTGCAGGTAATAGGACCTGAAGAGGCATCGAAATACCTTTTCCCCTCTTCATCATATAGATATACACCCTCTCCCCTTTCAACTACAGGCATTTTTTTATTGCCTACATAAAAGGTTTGTATGGGGCCTCCCCTTTGAAGTCTCATATTAACCACCACTTGTATAAAACATACTTTAACGCTAACTTTTTAATGGAATGAAGTCATTAAAATTATTGCTATAGAAAGGTCGATATAAATGGTTTACCCAAATATGGATCCCTCACTAAATAATTTTGTTGAAGCTATGGCACCAAAAAAGGATAGCATGCCATTTAATTCCACTCCGCAAGCCTTTAGAGAGTCAATGAAAAAAAAAGTCGCAATGACTGCTCTCAAAAGACCTTCAGCATTAGATGTTAAAGAGCACGTATTTAAAACGGAAAATGGACTTGTGAACTCAAGAATATACCGACCCAAAGGTAATGATAAACAACTTCCTTGTTTAATTTATATGCATGGAGGAGGTTGGATTATTGGAGATCTTGACTCTCATGATGGGGTGTGTGTCGACATAGCTTTAGATGGCGAGTGCCAAGTAATTTCACTTGAGTATGGGTTGTCTCCAGAAAATAAGTTTCCCAAAGCTCTCTATCAATGCCATGAGATCTTTAAAAAAGTTTTTCAAAATGCTGATACCTTTAACATTGATAGAAACAGGCTTTCAATTGGAGGAGACTCAGCAGGTGGAAATCTAGCCATATCGACTAATCTTCTTCTCATGCAAAATGGTGACCCTCTGCCGCTATATCAATTTCTAATCTATCCATGTATAGACAAAGATTTTGATAGCTATTCTTATTTAAAGCATGCAGAAGCGCCTTTTCTCACTAAAAAAATGATGCTTTGGTTTTTTGATACATACCTCAACGGACCTGAGGACTATTCAAATCCATTAGCATTTCCAATTTTACAAAAGAGTTTTTCAGGAATGCCAAAAACGGTATTGTTAAATGCAGAATTAGATCCCTTAGCTACAGAGGGTAAAAAACTCGCAAAAAAACTTATAGATGACGGAGTACCTGTATTTCACAAAGAGGCGCAATCACTAATTCATGGCTTCATTAGATGCCGTGATCAAAGCCCTTTAGGAAAGAAAATTTTTAAAGAGATTGTAAATATTTTAAAGTCTTTTCATTGATCAAAAAGTTTTCCTTTTGAACTAAGAAGAATTGGTTTAACCTTTTATTAATTTTAACAAGGGGGATTTTGACATGGATCAAAATATACGAGCATCGTTGCAAACTGCAGCACTGTACAATTTTTTAATTATTGTGTTCATTACTATGGTCAGCCAGTCCATTACACTGATGGCTATAATATTTGGAGATCTTTCTGGGAAAGAAAGCGCAGTTGCAGCAACAATTGTTTTAATGGCTTTCACGGGGGCATTTGGCGTCTTAAGGCAAATGGGCACAGTACAATTACTGATAGATGAAATGGATGATAAGACGTCAAATACCAATTACGGCAAGGAGGTAAAGGCTATTCCACTTGGAGTATTGAAATTTGTTTTTGCTGGCGTTTTCGTAATCATTGCGATTTTCCAACTGCTTGCGCTTTATTAAATTCTACTCATGACGTGACAAAGGGAACTTCTTTAGTTCCCTTTGTTGTCCTAATCATTGACTCTCCTGCCATCCGCATTCAAAATAAAGAAAACGATGGTGGTTTTCTTGTCTGTAACAATATTTAAATTTCCTTACAATTCAACAACGACCGCTTTGAATATGGATAAGCAATGAAATTTGAGGGGATCTACACTCCTTTAATTGCCCCTTTCAATAGTGACTTTACACTCAACTCAATAGCTATGGCTTCAGCAATTGACTTTTTAGTGGATACAGGTGTTCACGGAATAATCGTAGCTGGTACTACGGGTGAATATTACGCCATGAGTATGAAAGAACGTGTGTTCTTAATGAGTAGAGTAAAAGAATTACTTGATGATCGTTTACCTATGATTGTTGGAACCGGCGCCATCCGTACAGAAGACAGTATCGAATATGCGAAGCAAGCAAGAATTGCTGGAGCTGATGCAATTATGATTGCTACACCACCTTATGCTTATCCAACTGGACGAGAGATTGCACTGCATGCCTTAGCAATCGATAGAGAAGCAAATTTGCCTGTAATTCTATACAATTATCCAGGGCGAATGAGCGTTAATATGGATGAAGAGACACTTGACCGATTAGGTCGCTCAAAAAACTTTTGTGCAATAAAAGAAAGCTCAGGAGACCCAAACCGATTACATATGTTGGCACGAGATTATCCTCATATATCTTTAAGCTGTGGAATGGATGATCAGGCATTAGAATTTTTTGCATGGGGTGCTAAAAGCTGGGTATGTGCTGGTTCTAATTTTGCACCTGAAGCCCATTTAGCTCTTTACAAAGCATGTGTGATTGAAGGAGATTTCACAAAAGGAAGAGCCGTAATGTCAGCCATGCTTCCTTTGATGAGGGTCCTGGAGCAGGGAGGAAAGTTTGTACAATGCATTAAGTACGGGCTGAATTTAAGAGGGATTGATGCTGGGCCTCCTCGGAAGCCCTTACAGCCTCTAAATAAAGATGAAAAGCGTGTTTTTGAACAAGTGGTAAATACAATGAATGTTACGATTGATAGAATAATAAGGAGATAGTTATGAGTGAGCTTTTAACACATGAAGAATATAAAAGTCTTGGAGCATCATTAGATTTTCCGCAAAGCCCATTTATTGATGGGAAGTATTATAAGGGATCAGGAGCACTGATGACCACTCTTAACCCCTCCACAAGCAAAGAAATAACAAGTATTACCACTGCTAGCGATGAAGATGTAAATCTTGCAGTTGAAAAAGCAAGAGAAGCATTTGATCAAGGTAAATGGTGTCGCCTCCATCCTTCTAAAAGAAAAGATATACTTATAAAGCTATGCAAGTTGTTAACACGAAATCGAAAAGAACTTGCAGTAATGGAGAGCATAGAAAGTGGAAAACCAATAAGAGATTGTGTTCAAATCGATTTGCCGGAAGCAATTCATACAATAAAATGGCATGCTGAGTTAATTGATAAAATTTATGATCAAACAGCTCCCAGTGGTGACGATGCATTATCTATTATACTAAGAGAGCCAATAGGTGTAGTTGCAGCAATTCTTCCATGGAATTTTCCATTATTGATGCTTGCCTGGAAAATAGGCCCTGCTCTTGCTTCTGGATGTTCGGTTATTGTAAAGCCTGCCGAGCAGACCTCTCTCACTGCTCTTAGAGTTGCTGAGCTCGCTGCTGAGGCAGGAATTCCCCGAGGAGTTTTACAAGTGCTACCAGGTACTGGGCCAATAGTTGGTGAAAAACTTGGTCGCCATGCAAATGTTGATATGGTTAGTTTTACCGGCTCAACAGAAACAGGGCGGCTTTTTTTAAAGTACTCCTCGGAAAGTAATTTAAAGAAAACTGTTTTGGAATGTGGTGGCAAAAACCCAGCCGTTGTTTTTAATGATGCAGAAAACCTGGACCTTATAGCGGAACACATAGTCAATGGAGCTTTTTGGAATATGGGTGAAAACTGCAGCGCTATATCTAGACTAATTGTTCATAAGGATATCAAATCGGATTTACTTAAGAAAATAGTTGATCGATTAAGAGACTGGAAAACTGGTGACCCTCTAGACCCGCAAAATCACTTAGGAGCACTTATTGACAAAGAGCATTGCAAAAAAGTTTCTAGCTATCTGAGTGAGGGAGCAGTTATTGGGGGAAAGATTGATGGCAACTTTGTTACGCCTACAATTTACGAAACAACAACAGATGATAGAAAAGCGAGAGACGAAATATTTGGGCCAATTCTAAGTGTTCTAGAGGTGCAAACAAATGAAGAGGCAATATCATTAGCAAATAAAACAGAATATGGATTAACCGCATCTATTTTTAGTGCTAACACAAGAAATGCCCTGAGAGCAGCAAGAGAACTTAGGGCTGGCACTGTGACAGTAAATAGCTATGGAGAAGGCGATATTACAACACCCTTTGGGGGATATAAACAATCTGGATTTGGTGGACGGGATAATGGTGTTCATGCCCATGAACAATATTGTGAGGTGAAAACGATATGGATCGATCTTACCGATCCAGCATCGCAAGATAAGATCGAATGACGGTGCAAGCCGTAGGAACAATACGAAAGGGGCGTAGCTCTAGACGGCTAAAGAGCCAGACAAGAAATTTTACAATGCTGCCAGCATTACAGCACAGCCTTCCGCTAACAGAACCATTAAATCGAGATCAGATCAAACGAATTGATGAGGCCTCCATGGACATCTTGGAAAATACCGGCATTCATTTTCGAGATAAAATTGCTCTTAAAGATTGGAGATCCATTGGGGCAAAGATTGTTGGAGAAACAGTTTTTCTAGATAGATTTTTAGTAAAAGATCTAATTAAATCCATACCCGAGACATTTACATATCATGCAAGAAACATAAAAAATAATCTTGATTTTGGAAAAAACTACTGCATGTTCGTGCCGATGACGGGAGCTCCCTACCTTAGAGACCTAGAAGATAAACGTCGTAATCCAACCTTAGAAGATTTAGCCAATTTTCATAAGCTTTCACACATGCTTCCATCAATGCACTCAAGTGCACATCATATAGTAGAGCCCTATGATCATCCTATAAGCCATCGTCATTTACGCATCACCTATTCATCCATGCGATACTCCGACAAAACATTTATGGGAATGACAACTAGTCCCAAAAACGCCGAAGATGTGATTAAAATGTGCGATATTCTATTTGGTCCTGGTTTTATCGACAATCATCCAGTAGTTACCGGTAACTGTAATGGAAACTCTCCTTTAGTTTGGGATGAAACAATGCTTGGCGCGATGAGAGCTTTTTGCAAAAGAAACCAACCGGTATTATGCTCTCCGTTTGTTTTAGGGGGTGCAAATACTCCTGCATCGGTAGCTCCAACAGTTGCCCAGCTTAATGCTGAGGCATTATCGGCTCTTGCATACACCCAAGTTATTAAAAAGGGTGCACCCGCAATTTATGGTCATTATCTTTCTACGGTATCAATGAAGTCAGGAGCTCCGATGGCAGGAACTCCAGAAATCAGTTTGATGAATTTTATGATTGGTCAAATGGCACGATATTATAAAGTACCGTGGAGAACATCAAACACATTAGGAGGCGCAAAGACTTTTGATGCGCAAGCAGGCTATGAGAGTGCAACAACACTGATGGCCGTCATGATGTCTGGTGCAAATTATATTTGGCATTCAGCTGGATGGAATGAGGCTGGTATGCATTGTAGTACAGCAAAGTTTATTGTCGATGCAGAGCAGTGCGCGATGGCATATCGAATGGCTCAGGGCATTAATTGGGACGACTTTGATGAAGGCCTAAACGCAGTCAATGACATTGGACCTGGAGGTCATTATTTGGGTCATCCCCACACGCTAGAAAACTTTCAACGAGCTTTCTTTATGCCTGAGCTTTTTGATAATAACTCTATTGAACAATGGCAGGCCGAAGGCTCAACAGAGATTACTGAAAGAGCGCTTAAGCATGCAAAGTCTCTTTTGGAAGATTATGAAGAACCAAAAATCAATGAAGCAATCAATGATGAGTTATTGGAATTTATTGCTCTAAGAGAGTCACAAATTCCCGCCACTGACTCCCTCAATCAGGATTACTAATAAAAATGAGATTCAATGGAAAAAAAGCTCTTGTAACCGGTGCCGCTGGTGGAATTGGGAAGTCTCTTGTAAGAAAATTAAGAGCGGAAGGAGCATCAGTCGCAATAACAGATATTACCGTTAGTAATGTTGAAGCGGAAGCTCATTTCCCAGGCGACCTTTCGGCTGCTCAGTTCTGCGACGACTTGCCTAATAAAGCTAAAGATGCATTGGGAGGTCTGGATATTCTGATAAACAATGCAGGTATCATTCGAAGAGGTAAAATTACTGAGGCCACAGATGATGACTTTAAATCAACGATGGCCGTTAATATAGAAGCGCCATTTAGGTTATGTCGATCCACGATCCCTATTATGGTAAAAAATGGGGGTGGATCAATTGTAAATATAGCAAGTTGCTGGGGATTAAATCCTGGCCCTGATCATCTGATATACATAATGTCAAAAGCCGCTTTAGCGTCATTTACACAGTGTTTAGGTCGTGATCACGCACATCAAAACATACGGGTAAATGCCGTTTGTCCGAATGAAGTAAATACACCAATGATACGTTCTGGTTTTTCTATTCGTGGTCTTGACCCAGAGAAGGCTATAAAAGAACTCAATGAGACCGTTCCTCTAGGCCGCATAGCTGAACCTGACGATATTTCAGACGTAATTTTGTTTTTAGCCTCTGATGAAGCCCGATATATGTGTGGATCTCTAGTCGAAGTAAACGGAGGAAAACCAGTATCATGAGAGAACTGGAGGGTAAGATTGCTTTAGTTACTGGGGCTTCACGCGGAATCGGGCTTAGCACAGCAAAGCTCTTGAATAAAAAAGGTGCCAAGGTTTACACAGCGCAAAGAAGTAAGGGGGAGCATTTTTGGCTTGAAGCTGACTTTAATGACCTAGAAATGCCAAAAAAAATTCTTTCTGAGATAAAAGATATAGAAGGGCGCCTTGATATTTTGGTAAATAATGCAGGCATTATGCGTGAAGGGAGTGCTGAAGAAACAAGTGAAACTGATTGGTTTGAACAACTTCAAATTAACTTGACTACCCCCTTTCTTCTCATAAAACATGCTCTTCCATTGTTAAAGGTAAGAAAGGGCTCCATTGTCAATGTAGGTTCTATAGAAGGATTGGGAAGTAACCCTCGCCATCCAGCATATTGTGCTTCAAAAGGAGGCCTTCATGCATTAACGCGGGCAGTCGCAGTTGACCACGGACCTGAAGGCATACGGTGCAATGCTGTTGCTCCTGGCTGGATAAATACTGAGTTGAATGAAGAGTTCATTAAATCACTATCAGATCCCAAAGTTTTTAAAAATAAAATTGGTGAAATCCATCCCTTGAAGCGAAGTGGAGAACCTTCTGAAGTAGCCGAATTAATTGTTTGGCTTGCATCTGAAAAGGCATCTTTTTTGACAGGTCAAGTCTTGACTGTTGACGGCGGTAGAACCGCAAAATTGAGTTTACCGTGAAATGATAAATATTTCAAAAAACCCTGGTCCTTCTGCGTGGAACGATTTACTTCCTGAAAGGAAACCGCTTCCTAGCCTTTCGAGCAATTTAAAGTCTGACTGGCTTATCATTGGAGCAGGCTTTGCTGGATTATCAGCGGCAAGGAGGGTTCAACAAGAAGCGCCAACTGACCGTATTGTCGTTTTAGATGCTCAAGGACTTGCCTCAGGACCAGCAGGAAGAAACTCTGGCTTTATGATTGATTTGCCCCATGACTTGGCAAGTGATGATTACGGAGGTCAATTAGAAAATGATCGCAAAACTATAAAGCAAAATAGATTTGCCATTAAGTTTGCCAAGGAGACTGTTGAGGCTTTACAACTCCCTAAGGAATGTTTTAAAGAAATCGGGAAAATAAATGGTGCAGCAACCGCCAAAGGCATGCGTCATAATAATGATTATGCAAAACATCTTTCACAACTTGGCGAAAAATATGAAAACTTCGATGCTAATTCAATGAAAGACATTACCGGAACGAGTTATTATAAAGGAGGACTATTTACGCCAGGAACCGTTATGATACAACCGGCATTATACATCAGAGCTTTGGGCGAAAAAATGCTTTCTAATAGAGTTCAAATATATGAAAGTTCACCTGTAGAGGAACTAAATAGAGCTGGTTCTGATTGGCAAGCAAAAACGCCTAAAGGTCTTATTACCGCTCCTAAAGTAATACTTGCGGTTAACGGAAACATAGAAAATTTTGGCTATTTCAAGAATTCGCTTCTTCATGTCTACACTTATGGCTCCATTACACAGAAACTTACGCATGACCAGATTAAAATTCTTGGAGGCAAAAAAGAATGGGGGATAACTCCTGCAGACCCTTTAGGCACAACGGTAAGACGTATATCTGGGGTTGGAGGGGATAGAATTGTAATTCGTAATCGCTTCACTTATGAACCAAAAATGAATCCAAGAAAATCAGTTATTGATAATGTATACAGAACTCATATCAAGAGTTTTTCAGACCGTTTCCCCATGCTGAAGGACCTAAAACTCGTGCAAACATGGGGTGGGCACTTAACCCTTTCAAGAAATAATGTAGCAGCTTTTGGTGAACTAAAACCTGGTCTTTTTTCAGCCTGTTGTCAAAATGGGTTAGGTACTGTGAAGGGGACACTTCATGGGTTAGCTACTGCTGACTTGGCTATGGGAAAAAAAACGGCTCTAGTTGAACAATTGTTGAATAACCCTAAGCCAAAAAAGCTACCGTTCAAACCTTTGACTAAAATCGCGGTATCCTCCCGGATAAAGTTAGGGGAATTGCTGGCGGGGAAAGAACTTTAAAACTTAAGATAACCAATCAAAGGGAGAATAAATGAATACAAATAAAACTTTAGCAAATATGCCGACTATTGGTTTTGGAACTTATTTAATCCCAAATGAAGAGGCACATAAAACTATAAATGCAGCGCTCAAAATTGGATATAGACATATTGATACTGCTGAGGTTTACAGAAATGAGGTGGGTATTGGATTAGGTCTTAAAGACACACTATCTCAACTTTCTCTTCAAAGAGATGAGGTTTTCATTACCAGCAAGGTTTTTCCTGGAAATCCAAGTTGGGGCAGAGAGGCAAAAAATTATAAGATGTGTATTGAGGCTTGTGACAGCAGTCTTGAAAGGCTCAATCTTGATTATCTTGATTGTTATCTAATTCATGCACCTTTCTGTAAGGACTTAAGACTAGAGCAATGGAAAGCATTATGTGATCTCAAAAAGGAAGGGAAAACCAGAACTATAGGTGTCTCAAACTATAGTCAGTTACATATTCAAGAGATAATTAATGAAGGACTAGAAGTTCCTGAATATAATCAGATCGAGTTACACCCTTGGTGCCAGAAGGAAGAATTAGTTTCCTTTTTGAAAGAGAAAAATATAAAGGTAGTAGCCTACAGCTCATTAGTTCCCCTGGAGGGATGGAGGGCAAAGCCCAATCAAGACAGTGCAAAATCTCAAAGCATGAAAGAGGATGGTGCTGATAATTCTTCTCCATTTAAGAGAATGTCAAAAAAGTATGGCGTGTCTGAGGCACAGATATTGCTTAAGTGGGGACTTCAAATGGGCTTTGTGATTTTACCAAAATCTTCGGATGAAAACAGAATAAGAGAAAACTTTGATCTTTCCTTTCGAATTGATGATTCCGATATGAAAGAAATAAGCACTATGGATAAAGGCGACGGTATTGCATGGCCAAATGGCGATCCTTGTAATTCTGAGTAAATGTAAATTCATTAATTTTACTTGCGTTTTTTCATTTTAAGTGTAAATCCGTTCCACGAGCAGGAACTTTTATCAAAATACTGGAAAGCATATGGAATTACGAAACATCGCGATCATTGCACACGTTGATCATGGGAAAACGACATTAGTAGACGAGTTACTGAAGCAATCTGGAGCTTTTAGAGAGAATGAAGCGAGAGTGGAACGCGCTTTGGATAGTAACGATCTTGAACGTGAAAGAGGTATCACAATATTGGCAAAAGCTACTTCAGTTGTTTGGAACGATATTCGATTTAATATAGTTGATACGCCAGGACATGCGGATTTTGGGGGCGAGGTTGAGCGTATACTCTCAATGGTAGACGGAGTAGTACTGTTAGTTGACGCAGCAGAGGGCCCAATGCCTCAGACAAAATTTGTTACTTCGAAAGCACTTTCACTCGGGCTCAAACCTATAGTTGTATTAAACAAAGTTGACAAGCAAGATGCCGAGCCTGATAGAGCGCTAGATGAGGTTTTCGATCTTTTTGCTAATTTGGGCGCAAATGATGAACAACTGGATTTTCCCATTTTATATGCGTCTGGACGCTCCGGTTGGGCTGACGAAAGTTTGGAAGGTCCAAGAAAAAATCTTGACAGTCTCTTTAAATTAATTTCCACACATGTCGCTCAACCAAGCCAAATCACGAAACGTAATGAACCATTTAAGATGCTGGCTACAACACTAGGTGGGGATAGTTTTCTTGGAAGAGTTCTTACTGGGCGAATTGAGTCAGGCACTTTAAAAACAGGTCAAAATCTGAAAGCTATAAGTATCAATAATGAGCTTATAGAAAACTTCCGTGTTAATAAAATTTTGGCATTTAGAGGATTAAAACAACAAGCGATAAATATAGCTGAAGCTGGAGATATAGTATCCCTAGCTGGAATGAGCAAAGCAACCGTTGCAGACACTATAGCAGACCAATCAGTTGAAGACCCAATTCCAGCGCAACCAATAGATCCTCCAACTATTACAGTCACATTTGGAATTAATGACAGCCCTTTAGCGGGCAGAGACGGTAAAAAAGTTCAGAGCCGAGTAATAAGAGACCGTTTGCTAAAGGAGTGCGAAAGTAACGTTGCAATAAAGATGATGGACACACAAGGTGGTGAAGCGTTTGATGTTTCGGGAAGAGGTGAATTACAAATGGGTGTTTTGATTGAAAATATGAGAAGAGAAGGGTTTGAGCTCTCTATTTCAAGACCACGCGTAATTTATAAGGACGTGGATGGTGTTAAAAATGAACCCATAGAGGAAGTTACTATTGACGTCGATGAAGAATTCTCTGGTGCCGTGATAGAGAAATTATCTTCTAGGAAGGGAGAAATGGTCGATTTGAAGTCTTCAGGCTCCGGAAAAACAAGAATTATTGCATTAGTCCCATCGCGCGGACTAATTGGATATCACAGTGAATTCATGACGGATACAAGGGGAACAGGCATATTAAACCGTGTGTTCCACTCCTGGAGTCCGCACAAAGGTTCAATTGCTGGGCGCCGACAAGGTGTTTTAATTTCCATGGAAAACGGAAGCTCGGTTGCATACGCTATTTTTAATCTTGAAGAAAGAGGAAAGTTTTTCATTGGATCAGGAGAAGAAGTGTATGAAGGGATGATTATTGGCGAGCATAATAGAGACAATGATCTAGAAGTTAACCCTCTTAAAGGCAAAAAATTAACTAATATTAGAGCTTCTGGTAATGACGAAGCAGTGCGATTGACACCTCCAACAAAGCTTAGTCTCGAGCAAGCAATCGCTTATATCGATGATGACGAGCTGGTTGAAGTTACGCCTAATCATATTCGCTTGAGAAAACGGATACTCACCTCAGTTGAAAGAAAACGAAGCCAGAAAATCGCAAGTTAATACGACGAAGATAATCATTAACCCAACCTACTGAATTTGCAGCTTTTTTAAATAGTTTATATGTTGTTGTCTTTAGAAAGATAACTTAAACTATCTGTAGAAAAGTAAAGAGGAGGTAAAAATGCCCAAAGGCTATTTTATTAGCGCACATCGTAGTACCGCTGACCCTGAAAAACGGGCGGCTTATTTGAAATTAGCTGGACCTGCTATAGAAAAATATAATGGAAAAGTTCTTGCAAGCACAAATAAGATTAAAGTTTTTGAAGATGGCAAAGTAGAACAAACCGTGTTGGTTGAGTTTGAGTCATTTGAAAAAGCAGTAGAGTGTATTGACAGCAAAGAATACCAAGACGCTCTATTAGCGCTTGATGGGGGAGCTAACAGAGATTGTAGAGTATTCGAGGGACTATAAATGTATCCTGGGAATCTAGCAAAAAAGTATGAAGATCGACCAGCCTTCATAATGGCTTCAACTGGAGAAGCGGTTACATATAAAGAATTTGAGGCGCGTTCAAACCAACTTGCCCATTTTTTTAGAGAAGAAGGCTTAAAAAAAGGAGACCATTACTCGGTTTTCATGGAAAATAATAACAGGTATCTTGAGTCAAATTCCGCAGGTGAGAGAGCTGGGCTTATTTATACGTGCATCAATTCTTATCTTAAAGAAGAAGAGTTGGCCTACATATTAGTAAACTCTGATGCCAAAATTTTAGTTACATCGATATCAAAATTAGACATTGTTGAAACAGCGGTCAAAGAATGCAATATCTTAAAAAAAATACTTGTTGTTGGGGCAGATGGAGAACAGTTACCATACGGCATGTATGATTTTGTGACAGCCATCTCTCGATTTCCCACTTCTCCAATTCCAGATGAAAGCCTTGGTGCAGCGATGCTTTATTCCTCAGGCACAACCGGACGACCAAAAGGTATTTTGCGTCCGTTGCCCGATCAAAAACCTGATGAACCACTTCCTATAATGGGTTTTTTGTCTAATTTATGGAATTACAGTGAGGATATGATTTATCTCTCCCCTGCCCCACTTTACCACTCAGCTCCTCAAGCTGCGAATAGCCTAGCAATAAGAAAGGGCGCAACAACTGTAATAATGGAAAAGTTTGAGCCGCTTGAATATTTGAGTTTAATAGAAAAATACTCGATAACTCATTCACAGCTAGTGCCGACAATGTTTAGCAGAATGCTTAAGCTCAGTGATGAAGAAAAAAACAGATTTGATCTTTCCTCACTAAAATATGCACTTCATGCAGCTGCTCCTTGCCCAGAACAAGTAAAACGACAAATGATTGAGTGGTGGGGACCAATTATTTGTGAATATTATGGAGCGACAGAGGCCTTTGGTTTTGCTTATTGTGATACCAAGGAATGGTTAGAGCACCCCGGAACAGTAGGAAAAATAATGATCGGGGAGCTAACAGTAATGGACGATGAGATGAAAGAAATGCCAGTGGGCGAACCTGGTACTCTTTGGTTTAAACCTGCATCAGAATTTAATTATCACAAGGAGCCTGAAAAAACTGCAGAAGCCTATTCTACAGATAAAAGCCTAACCACAGTGGGCGATGTAGGTTATTTAGACGAAGATGGATTTCTTTATTTAACGGACAGAAAAGCATTTATGATTATATCTGGAGGTGTCAATATTTATCCTCAAGAGTGTGAAGACTTACTTATCTCTCACCCAAAAGTTTTTGATGCTGCTGTTTTTGGAGTTCCGAATGAAGATTTGGGCGAAGAAGTAAAAGCAGTTGTTCAACCTGTTGAGAACTCTACGCCCAAAGAAGATCTAGCGGGAGAATTATTAGAATATTTACATGCTAACCTATCAAGGCAAAAGGTTCCTCGTTCCATTGACTTTGTCACAGAACTTCCAAGACTTCCAACGGGTAAACTATATAAAAGAATATTGAGGGATAAATACTGGGGCGAAGGTAAAAGCCGGATAATACAAGAATAGCGTTATTTAGGAGAGTTTAAAATGTATCCAGGCGAACTGGGAAAGAAATATGCTGACCGTCCTGCCTTTATTATGGCATCAACAGGCAAAGAAGTTACATATGCAGAATTTGAATGTCGAGCAAATCAACTTGCACACTACCTTAGGTCAGTTGGTCTTAAGTTCAAGGATCATTACGCGATCTTTATGGAAAACAACGATCGATTTTTAGAATCAAACTCTGCTGGTGAACGTTCCGGTTTATATTACACATGCATAAACTCTTATTTAACCGCTAGTGAGGTTTCCTATATAATAAATAATTCAGAATCTCAGGTATTGATAACATCTTCGAAAATGCTTCCAACAGTGATCGAAGCAGAAAACTCTTGTCCTGGTCTTAAGAAGATTCTGGTCATAGGAGCAGAAAAGCAATCTTTATCCAAAAAAATATTGGATTATGAAGAGACTATTTCGAATTTTCCGACCCATCCAATAGATGACGAATGTCTAGGAACTTCGATGCTATATTCTTCGGGAACAACCGGACGCCCAAAAGGTATATTAAGACCACTACCATTTCAAAAACCAGATGAACGGTTACCGGTATTCAATTTTCTTATGAAATTATGGTCTTTTGACCAAGATAATGTGATATATCTTTCACCAGCACCTTTGTATCACTCCGCACCTTTAGCCGGTGCTAGTTTTGCGATAGGTACCGGCGCAACGACTATAATAATGGAAGAATTTGATCCATTAGAATTCTTGAGGCTCGTTGAAAAGTATAAAGTCACCCATTCCCAACTAGTTCCAACTATGTTTTCCAGAATGCTAAAACTATCAGAAAAAGAAAAGGGTATGTATGACCTGTCATCCCATAAATATGCCATTCATGGCGCTGCGCCTTGCCCTGAGAAAGTTAAATATCAAATGATAGATTGGTGGGGCCCAATCATTTATGAGTACTATGGGGCAACGGAGGCTTTTGGCTTCGCATATTGCAATAGCGAAGAGTGGCTTGAACACCCAGGCACAGTAGGAAAGATTGTTTCCGGTGAGTTGACAGTTCTGGACGATGATATGAAAGAACTTCCTCAGGGCGAGCCCGGTACTTTGTGGTTTAAACCAACTTCAGAATTCGAATATTTTAATGATCCCGAAAGAACCTCAGAAGCGTACTCCGAAGATAAACAACTAACTACTGTTTGGGATGTTGGTTATACCGATAGCGATGGATATCTACATCTAACGGATAGAAAAACATTTATGATTATCTCAGGGGGTGTGAATATTTACCCTCAAGAATGTGAAGATCTACTAATCCCACACCCAAAAGTTTTTGATGCCGCTGTTTTTGGGGTTCCGAATGAAGATTTGGGAGAGGAGGTAAAGGCTGTGGTGCAACCCATTGATGGAATTAGGGGAGATGACATACTTACAAAAGAGTTACTTGATTATCTTTCAGAACATCTCTCACGACAGAAAATACCACGTTCGATTGCCTACATAGATAAAATTCCAAGATTACCCACCGGTAAGCTATACAAACGACTTTTACGTGATGAATACTGGGGGCGAGGTAGTAACAAGATTGTTAAAAATTGAGTAGTCTTACAATGAAAAATATCTTAGAGGTTCAGAAAAGAGCATTTTTGAAAGAAGGACCACCTTCTTTAGAACAAAGAACAGATCTTTTGAAAAGATGTGTTGCATTAATTGAGACGCACCAAGAAAAAATTATCAAAGCATTAAATCAAGATTTTCAAAATAGATCCGTTGATGAAATTAAGATTTCGGAGATCGACCAAACGATACGGAATATCCTTTTTACTATAAAAAAATTAAATAGGTGGATGCAGCCACAGAGGCGATTTTCATCACTTGGCACGGACCTACTAGGAGCAAAGAGTTTTTTGCAACCATCGCCATTAGGAACGGTGGGTATAATTGCTCCTTGGAATTTTCCTGTGAGTTTAATTTTCTATCCACTTGCATCTATTTTCGCTGCAGGTAATCGTGCTATGGTAAAACCATCAGAAATCACTCCTGCTACCGCCAATATTATTAAAGAGGGTGTTGAAAAATATTTTGATATTTCCGAACTTGCTGTGATAACTGGCGGGCCATCAGTTGGAGAACAGTTCAGCGGGCTAAAACTCGATCACCTACTCTTTATAGGA
>CACHJY010000023.1 GCA_902580265.1 uncultured Alphaproteobacteria bacterium | reverse complement strand
AGCTAAGACAAAAGCTGATGAAAAAAGAAAAAAAGAAGCCTCTTTTCTAGAAACTAAGAAAGAGCTCACAACTCCCAAGATAAATAAACTTTAAGCGATTATTAATTATTGGCACCTATATTGCAAAGTTGGTTGGAGGAATAGGCTTACATGACAGAAATAGTAAAAAATAACAGTAGCATTAAATTTGACCTTCTAGAAACGGGTAATGGTGGTTCAGATCAACCAGAGAGTGAGGGTATTTTTACTTCTTTGTTTGGAAGCATTGAAACAGAAGATAAGACTGAGATGCAGGACGCTAATGTAAATGCTGATGAAAATGACTTCACCGATATGAATATAAAAGAAATTGCAAACATTCTGAAGACTAGCGATTTAAACTTATCGGAGGATATTTTAGCGGATATTAAAGATCGATTAAAAGTGCTAGTTGAAAAAATAAAAATGGGTAGCACAGGTATGGCTAGTGTAGATTCAGAACAACCAAATAGCTCTGGTAATAAAGGTTTTGTTCACATAATGAAATTTCTAGAAGAGCTGGAAGGCTTAATTAATTTAAATCAAAATGGTAAAGATATAAAGCAAAAGCTAGAAATAATATTGGATCAAGTGAGAACAACGCTCAACGAAAAATTAAAAGCGCTCATTGAGAAAAAAAACAACGTAGAAAATTTTACAAAAAATAATACTAAAATTTTGCGTCAAGACCAAAAACACAATATCGTAAATAATAAACAAGGCTTGCACAAAGAAGGTGTCCCAAGTGTAATTGGAACAAATCCAAATCAAATTGAATTAAAAAAAAATAATTTAACTCTGGAAAAGAATACTACCAAAGTTGTGCCTCAAAAAAAACTTTCATCTAACCAAGTGTCTTTGAATATATCTCAGAGCTCGGAAAAAAGATCAGACATGTCCACAGCTATTGAGAAAAAGGTATCGGAATTTAAAGCGGATATTTTAACTCAAAATTCAGCGAACACTAACCTTTCAAAGGATTTAAATTTAGAAAGTAATTTACTGAAACAGCCTTTAACTTTAACAAATAAACTAGATACGTTTTCTAATTTTGTACAATCTAACACACAAAAACCTTCCCTATTCAACCAAGAGAATAATGATAAATTACTCCAAAACTTAAATATGTTGTCAAAAAGTTGGGGGAATAAGTTAATTGAAAAAATAGAAAAATCTATCATAGACGGAGTTGAGGAGATCGAAATATCACTTACCCCTAAAAGTTTAGGTAGATTGAATGTTACAATAAATATGCAAGATACTATCGCAAAGATTAGTATTACAACTGAAAGCGCTAACGCTGCTGCCCTACTAGCAGATGCTGGATCAAAATTATCACAAATGATGGAAGTTTCTGGACTGAAGCTAGCATCACTTCAAACGCAAGCCCATCAATTTGGAGGCAATCAAAAAGAAAAGGAGCGTGCCCATAAGCTTGCTTCAACAGCAAAAAAGACTAATATCGAAGATAGTTCAAAGCCACTAGACAATACCAGCAAAATAAATAGCGCAAATGATGGTCTTAACCTCATAGCATAAGACAAAGGACAGGCAAAATGGCAGAAGAAGAAAAAGAAGAAGAAGCTAAAAAAGGCGGTTTAATGAAAATCATTATGATGGCGCTTGGGGTTATCGCTTTGATAGGTGTAGGAATAGGTGCTGGATATTTTTTATTCGGCGGCAAGCCCGCCGACCCGTCTGCAGAAATAGAAGAAATAATTGAAAGAAAGATGAAAGAAGCTGAAGAGGCAAAGGCTGCAGAAGAAGAAGCAAATTCTGGGCCTCAAAAAAAAGAAGCTCCGGAGGTAGAGAAGTTTATAACGACTTACTATGAGTTCCCAGGTAACTTTACAACAAACTTGAGAGGATCTAGAAAATTTTTACAAGCTGGAATTGGAGTTTCAACACAATATGATGAAAACGTAATAACAAATGTAGAAGATCATCAATTATCTTTAAGGTCTAGTATTTTGGCCGTTATGAGTGAATTTTCTGAGCAGGATATTGAAGGCAAATCTGGAAGAGATGCACTTGCAAAGGCCATTGCAGCAGAGTTAAACACTAAATTAGAGGCGTTAGAAGGATTTGGGGGGATTGAAAATGTTCACTTTACTTCCTTTATGCTTCAATAATAAGAAAAAGAGCACTTAAGTGGTATCATCAAGAAAATTATCAAGTGAAGAAGTTGACGCATTAATCGAGGGTTTGCAGTCTGATGATAACGCTAGTTCATCGTCCTCTGATGTATCAGAAGCCGCTAACGTTAGACCATACAAATTTGGTTCAGATGAGTTATCTTTGCTAGGAGATTATTATGCTCTCAGGCTTGTTAACGAAAGATTTGCTCGACAAGCTAGAAGTGTTTTTCTACCAATGCTCAGAATACTTCCACGAATATCTTCCTTTCCCCCTGAAGTAAAAACATTTGACGAATACTCATCTGGAATCGAAAGCTTCATGAGTTTAACTTCCAATAGACTAGAAGAGCTTAGGGGAAATATGCTTCTGGTTATGGATCCGAACTTCATATCAATTCTGACAAATTCTTATTATGGTGGGCAAATCGAGTCAATAAAAGAAAAAAGATCAGAGTTTACAAGTACTGAAGAGCGCTTAATAGAAATCGTATCAGAAGGTCTTAATAGGATGCTTGAAAAAGCATGGCATGATCTTACGCCAATCACACTTACTGAGCAAAGCAGAGAGGTGAACCCTCAATTTGCTTCATTTGTTGATAATGCAGAGATGGTAATTATATGTTCTTTCGTAGTTCAATTGCCTGGCGTTGATGCAGCAACTTTTGATATCATATACCCACTACAGACACTGAAGCCTATTGCCTCACAGCTTAGATCAAGAGTACAAACTGAAGTTATTGATGATGACTATACATGGAAAGAAAAGTTAGAACGAATGGTAATGGAGATTCCTTTAAATGTCAGTTGCCGGTTAAGTGAGCCAACTGTACCAATGAACAAACTACTCCAGACTAAAATAGGCGACACTTTTCCTATATATGTGGGTGAAGGAATTGAGGTATTGATTGAGGATCAATTAGTATTTAGCAGTGAACTAGGGGAACTTTCTGGGCAAGCTGCAGTGAACATCAAGAAAAGACTAAGTAAATAACATATGGGGTTATGTAATGGGTGAAGAAGAAAATATGGAAGAACAAACTGAAGAGCAGTCGGCTAACATAGAAGATGAAGATCACAATTCAGCTTCTGCAGATAATCTTCGGGTGCTAGAAAATATCGATGTTAGGCTAACAGTTGAAGTAGGGAGCGCTGAGCTAAAAATTAAAGAGTTATTGAGACTAAATGAAGGATCGGTTATCGAGTTAGATAGACTAGCAGGAGATCCCTTAGATATATTAATAAATGGAACAATGATCGCAAAAGGTGAAGTGGTGATGGTTGGTGAAAGATTTGGGATAAGGTTTGTTGAAATAGTAGATCCCCAGAAAAGAATTGAAAGCGTCAAATAAATAGGTCAACTTTTTGACTATTCAGAGTAAAAACTCCCTTTTTTCTTATAAAAACAAACTAATAGGAAGATAAATTTTTTTGGCATGATATTTGCCTTTCTAATTTGAAAGGAGGTAAATATGCAGGTTGAAGATATAAGCTTAACTCAGATAGTCGTTGTATTACTATTTTTAGGCGCCCTTATCCTTTTCCAACAGTTACTGAAAAATAATAAGTTCAGTTTCCAAGGTCATTTAAATAAAAATAAAAGAGTAAGATTAATTGATGAATTTGGATTAAGTAGCTCTGAGCGAATTAGATTAATCAGGGTTGATGACAAAGAATATCTTTATTTCTCTATTAAGGGATCCTCTCCAACAATTATTCCTCATGAAGGAAAGCATACAAACAGCATTAAACGAAATATAGAGCTTAAAAAAATTGAGAAAGAAAAACATGAAGCTACAGCAAAGGAAAAACTGCAGAAGAGCACCCCCAATGTATTGTCAGCTGCAATATCAAATGCAAGAAAGATGAACCCGAAGTTAGGTTTTAAGAGATGATGAAAGTTAAAACTATAATACTATTAATACCAGCTTTATTCATATTTTTCTTCGATAGTACAGCTTTTGCACAAAATGGCTTATTAAGTTCTGCAGAAGGGCTACCCGCTTTAAAAATAGAAAGTAATGGTGAGGCTGAAACAACCTACTCATTATCACTGCAAATTCTAGCATTAATGACTGGACTGACCTTGCTACCTTCAATTGTACTCGGCGCAACCTCTTTCACAAGAATAATAATCGTTCTCTCCATCCTAAGACAAGCAATGGGAACCCAACAAACTCCACCAAACCAGGTTTTGATAGCGATAGCTCTTTTTCTAACGTTTTTTATTATGACGCCTACCCTCACAGAAATAAATAGAACTGCCCTCGATCCATATCTCGAAGGAGACTTGCCTGCAAAATCTGCACTATCAAAAGGTTCGAATACTTTAAAAGAATTTTTGGTAAAAAATACCAGAGAAAATGATTTATCTATGTTCACTGATTTAATAGGAGATCACGGGTATGAGAACCACAGAGATATACCATTGACTGTTATACTTCCAGCGTTCATTACATCGGAATTAAAAACTGCTTTTCAAATAGGGTTTCTACTTTTTCTTCCATTTTTAGTTATAGACATGGTGATTGCCTCTATATTGATGTCTTTAGGAATGATGATGCTTAGTCCAATGTTAGTCGCTCTACCTTTTAAGCTTCTTCTTTTTGTCCTAGTAGATGGTTGGGCAATGACAGTAGGATCGCTAGTGGCAACTTATGTATCAAACTAATAGAGGAGCTCCAATATGGAATTCGATACTAACGTTAATTATTTAGAGGATGCTTTTTGGCAAATTATAATATCTGCAGGGCCAGTACTGATAGTAGCTCTTGGCATAGGCCTTTTGATTGGTATTATTCAAGCAGCCACTTCTATCAACGAAATGACCTTAAGTTTTGTTCCTAAGTTAGTTCTTGTTCTTCTAACATTAGCTTTAATTGCTAACTTTATGTTGACTGGATTGGCAGATTATTTTGCTTTCATTTTTGATCAAATAGCGTCCATTGGTCAAGCATAGTAAATGGAACAATCACTTAACGATATCATTCCTGGCTTAGGTCTACAAAAATTAATAGAAGTGCTGCTAGCATTTTTTCTAACGAGTATAAGGCTGAGCGCATTTATTATTGCCTCTCCTCTTTTCAGTGCTCGTTTTATTATGCTTAGAGTCAGAATTTTAATTGCATTTACTATATCAATAATAGTTTTTTCAATTCACCCGTTAGAGATTGATACCAAGATACTAACCTCGGCATATGGTATTGCTGTTATTTTCAAAGAGATCGCTATTGGAGTCACTGCTGGCCTAATACTGTCTATAATGTTTTCTGCTGCATCTTTAGCAGGAGAAAAAATAGCAACTAGTGCTGGCTTAAGTTACGCTGCTCAAGTTGACCCAGTTTCTGGGGTACAAACCCCTGTGGTAAGCCAAATTTTATATTTATTCCTAATAATGATCTTCTTAACAGCTGATGGTCATCTGATAGCACTACGAATAATAATAGAAAGTTATAAATTAATCCCTATTGGCACTCTTCCAGTACCCTCAGCATTAATTGATGGTGGAATGGCCGCTTCTGGCTCAATGTTCCTAAACGCTTCAATAATAATGTTACCGGTTGTACTAGTTGTACTTCTAATAAATGTTTCAATTGGAATAATTACTAGATCAGCTCCACAACTGAACTTATTTTCCTTTGGATTTCCTATTACTATGCTCGGTACTTTTATCGTTTTATACCTCTCAATAAGTAACTTGGGGTTTGCTTTTTCAGATCTTATTGACTCCTCACTAGATCATCTAATGACAACAATTGAAAGTCTAAAAAATGGCTGAAGAAAATCAGGATGGCCAGGAGAAAACCGAGGAACCTTCCCAACGGAAAATTGATAAACATAAAGAAGATGGTAAGGTTCTAAGCTCAAAAGAAATGTTTGTCTTCACTGGAGTCGCTGGAGCTTTATTGCTTATGTATGCTTTTTCCTTTTACTTCAAGGCACTTTTATTTGAATGGGGAGATCTTTTTGTTTTCTCTAGCAATGATAAACTTGAAGATTTGCCTGCCGCGAAGTCTTTACAAGCCCTGTTTTTCATCACAAAAATTAGTCTATTCATCGGAGTTCCAATGTTGATAATCGTTTTAGCAACGCAATTTGCAGTAGGCGGAATAAATTTTGCTCCTAAAGCATTTGCCTTCAAATCAAACAGGATTAACCCTTTAAGTGGGTTAAAGAGAATGTTTTCTTTGAAGAGCTTAGTTGAGCTTGGTAAAGCTTTGCTAAAAGTTGGTTCGTTATTCGCAAGCGCCATAGGGGTGATATACTACTTACTCCCCCAAATGTTACGCATTACTGATGGAAGCTTGAAATCTGGTTTGGAACTCACCCAATCTTCTTTTCCTCTTTTAATAGGAGCTTTATTAGTTTGCTTATTAATAATAGCAGCGCTGGACTATTTCTATCAAAGATACGAGCACATTAAATCTCTTAGGATGACTAAGCAAGAGGTTAAAGACGAGTATAAACAAACAGAAGGTTCACCTGAAGTAAGAGCAAAAATAAGACGTCTCCAAATGGAAAGCGCCACGAAATCGGCCAAGCAGCAAGAAGCATTAGAAAATATGGGTAACGCCACCGCTATTATTACAAACCCAACTCATTTTGCAATAGCGCTTAAATACGAAGTAGGTCAATTGGGCGCTCCTAAAATTATTGCGATGGGTAAAGGTCTGATAGCAAAAAGAATTATGGACATAGGGGTTGAAAAGAATATAACAAGTTTTAGAAGTCCTCTACTTGCAAGAGCACTGTTTTTCACGGGTGAAATCGGAGAAGAGATCTCTGAAAAACTTTACAATGCAGTAGCTGTGGCACTAGCATATGTTTATAAATTAGATAGTGGGGAAGATATAGATGCCCCACACATTGATGTTCCTGAGGATTTAAGATTCAATGAAAACGGAACAATTTTGAAGGAGAATTGATATGCCTAGACGAAGCCATGAGTCTCTTGGGGACTATATAAGTTCAGCTTGCTTTGGAGGAGTTGCTTTTCTTTCTCTATTAAATGGTCTTGAAGCATTCTACGCGGGTAACATTTTACGAGCTATATCTATATGGTTTGTTTGTTTTTTGTTATGCCTTGCAGTTTTTAGATATGCAATAGCAAGGCTTTTTGACTCAATCGCTGAAAAAAAGAACAAAAAATTATGATAACTTGTAATCAATGTATCCATTTGTTTATCACTCACGATCCAAGAAGAAGATGGGGTTGCAGAAAATTTGGTTTCAAATCGTCAAAAATTCCTTATCAGGAGGTTGTAGCAACAACTGGCATGAAATGTGCTTATTACAAAAGAAGAATTATAGATAAAAAAATTGAATCTCGTAGGAGGTCACCTTAATGAGTTCAGATCTAAGTACAATAGAAGAAAGTATAAAAATCGCCTTGGATGCAGCGGATGCAGCTACTGACGTAACCTCTGAGTATAATAAAGTTAAAAGAGAGCATAAAAAACTGGAGACACAAGTGAAGCAAATACATCGTTATACGACTATAATTTTTGGGAGCTCTATGATTGCTGCAATCGTAGCTATGATATTTTCATCGGTGCTCTATTTCCGCTCAATGTCAGATTTAGGTGTAATGACTACCACGAATAGAGAGGCCTTAGTGATTTTTGCCGAAAATGTTGATGATTTAAAAGATAATGTAAAAGCTTTATCTGTGGCGATGGAAAGTCAGGTAGCGCTCGAAAAACAGAATGCAAAATTAGTTGAAGAATTGTCCTCTTTAAGAAAAGAAATTTCTGTTGCAACAAATGCACTTGCAAGTAGAGTTCTTGAGCAAAATAAAGGACTGCAGGAAGTGATGACTAAAAATACGGAGCAAGCGGTCAATATATTCGCTGAAAAAGTTGCACAATCCTTTGAGAAGAGACTAAAAGAACTAAGTGAAGGAATTGACACCTATCAAAACCAGCTAATTGCGTCGTTGAAAGAAATGAACACTACTGACAACAATAATATTGTAATGGAAGAAATATCAAGATCACAGAACCAACTAACGAAAGAAATTAGATCTCTATATAAAAAGAATGAAGAAATATTCAGCAAAATAAAGAGTTCTGACGGGCTTATAAAATTTCCATAAGTGTTAAAAGTAAAAAAATATGCAAGATTTAGATAATCAGCAATCTCAAAACCAAGACGTTGAGGCCCCCGATTTAGAGATACCCACTGAACATTTGGATGGATTGGGGGATAGTACCTCTGATGAAACTAAAGTACAAACCTTTTTAAAACTAAAAGAACATGGGCAATCTTCTAGAACAAGAGCCTTAAGGTTAAAAGAAAATGACATAGTAGTTGCAATAGATGGTATTAGCTATCACGATAGTCTAGATAATATGGTTGATATTTTGTCAAGCGGAGAAGAGAACGATATGTGGCTCTTGACAATTTGGAGAAATGGAAAGTTTTTTGAAGTATTTACTAGAGGTCCTTTGGGTGGCATTTTCGAATTTACTCGCCCCGAGGAATCCGAAATGATAATGGAATTATTTCAAAAAAGGCAAATGGGTGAAAAAGACGACTATCGTATTTTTGAAGCGCTCAGAGATGTAAAAAGAGTAGTAGATGTATATGACACCACTCATAGTCAAGCAGCAGTTATTTTACCTCCTGTATGGTTATTACAACAAAAGATGTGGGAACCTTTGCTAGCTATACTCTGCGTATACCTTATCACCTTTAGTGTAAATATATTTCTTTTTATTTTAGCAGCCATTTTAGTGGCTCTATACCTCAGGAAAGGCCAGGTTACTCTCAGAAGAAGCTATGGGATGTTTCAAGATAGGCAAGTATGGGCAATTTTAGCAGCTCGGTCAGACAAAGAAGCTCAAGAGATGTGTCGTGGTCTCGATGAGAAAGTCAACTTCATTAATGCCCTCGTGAAACCCTATAAAAAAGAGATTCCTAAACCTAGGAAAATAAATAAATCTGGCAACGTCATTAAAGCTTCACAACAATTTACATAGCAAATTTTCTGGCTAGCTCTATCTCGAGAGAAATGGGTTTGGTCTTATAGATTTGAGTATCTCTTTAAATGAATAAGCTGGTTTATATTTTTCTCTTTTGGCAATAAGAAGATGAATATGCGGCTGAATTTCTGATGCAAAAGAGTAAAGAGGAGACCAATACGGATCAAAAGGGTAGTCTGCCATTCGATTAATCTCACGCTGCTTAGATTCAGTAATAACTTCCTTTATATACCTATTAATACATATAAATAACCCATCATCTCTAAGACTATTTTGAATAATTTCAAAATAGTTTTGTATAACAGCACTATTCATCTCCATCATTGAGCGGACATTGATAAAAGCATCCACCATTCGATTTTTTAGAAGATCATTAGCAGCCCATCCAGGCATAATAAGAAAGTCAAATTCGTGATCTAGAATATTTGAACCATATTTTAGGAAATCTTGGTAACCAAGAAAATGTTTTTGGGGGAATGACCTCATCAGGTAATAACTTTGGACGGCATTAACCTCAGGCAAGTCAAAGATAATTAATTTAGCCTTTTTGATATTATTTTTGATCTTTGATGCTAGCCCCCCATACCCAGCTCCTATTTCACAGACAATAGGTTGCTCTTGTTTTATTTGAGTTAGTTGGTTTACGATAAACCATGAATGGTAAATATCATCATGATCATGTAAATTAAACCTCACCTTATACTCTTTTAAACTTTCTGTTTTAACCTTTAACTCGTAAACCACAGGATTACCAATATTTCCTAGACAATTAGCAGCTACATACTCTAAATTTGTTGCATAAATAAGTCTTTTTACTCTGGTTTCTAATGGCTTTTCTATATTCACTCTGCTCTCTTCCTTTATTAGATCTGGGAACCCCCCCTCCTTCATTTTCTTCCACAAATCTAAGTCTCCAGAATGAAATCGCTGATTACCGTGAGAAATTAAAGCGTCATTAAAACCAATTGTAAGAGCGTTCCTGAGCATCCTTGGCCATATCTCTTTATTTTTGATAAGGTCTGAGTAGCCATTAGGAAACGCATCCCAATTTAAACTTTTAAAATTAGACGGCATATCTTTTGAACCTGCTTCAAAATTCAAAAGCATGAAACTAAAAGGATCTTTGTCTTTTTGTACTTGCATATTATTGCGATAATCTACTGCGTAATGATATAATGAAAAGTATTATATAAAAAATTTGTGGTTATCTTTAGTTGCAAGAAACCATACTAAAGTGAAAAAGATCGATCAATAATTTATTTCGATTTCAATTCTTCTATTTTTTTCTCTTCCGGCAGAAGTGTCATTTGTATCGATTGGCTTTGACTCCCCAAAACTAACGGCTTTCATTCTATCCGTGCTAATATTACCGGCCTTTTCAAGTTCTTGAACAACGCTCGATGCTCTTGCTGCCGCCAAATCCCAATTGTCTCTGAAGTTCCCTCCAAACATTAAAGGAACATTGTCAGTATGACCAGAAACAGTTACCGTTCCAGTCTCCCCTACCCCCTTTTCTGCGATTTTTGCCATTATGCTTCTCGCTTGAGACGTTAGTTCTGCTGATCCTGATGAGAATGCACCTCCAGATCCTACGGTAACGAATACTTTGCCGTCTTTTCTTTCTACACTCACTAATCCCTTATCAATCTCATTTTTTAATGCTACTTCAAGTTGATTAGCTGCTTCGTTAGCTGAAGCATTTTCTTCAGATTTTTCCTCACTCTTTTTACCTGATCCAACGTCTTGTGAAGAACCTCTAGTTTCGCCGTCAGCTTCGGTTTGTGCAAGTGACGCTAGCTCCTTTAATTTTTCTTCAATCCCACCAAAAAGAACTTCCTGGTCAGTTTTTCCAGTTTTATTCTTTGCCTCTTCTATAGCCTCAAGTGTTTCTTGTATCAACTTAGGCAAATCTTTTGCAGCCGTATCTTGATCACCGATTTCTACCTTCACTGCTTCACCAATCGCTTCTACTTTAATTTCTCCTTTATCAACAGCCTCTTGAAGAGCTTCAACCAGTTCTTTAGCACTCTTGTCTTGTTCTCCTCCTTCATCTTCTTTCGTTTTTACTTCAAGTTCTTTTTTTTCTAAATTCGTAGTTTGCTGTGTCATTTGCTTTGTAACTGATGGACTGGGGGAAGGACTAAAGTTTAAGGACAAAACCGTAGTGCCTTTTGGTTGTTCAACGACTGGCACCAAGCGCTGAACACCAAATGCATTTTTTAATGAACCAGATATTTGCTTAAATTTTGGGACGTTAAATTCTGCAAATGATAGAATTAAAACAAAGAAAGCCATCAAGAGGGTAGCCATGTCTGCAAAAGTCGCCATCCACGCCGGAGCTCCAACCGGAGGACACTTAGGGCATTCTTCTTCCTCTTCTTCTATCTCTGCTTCTACTTCCTCTGCCACTTTTTTATTTCCTCAAGATTTCTTTTATGCAGCAGCTTCAAGTTTCTGCTGTACTGCTGGAGGCAGATTAGCTACCATCTGATCCTGAATATTTCTGGGAGACTCACCTCTTGCTATGTTCCTCAGCCCCATAACGACCATTTCTCTGTAGGTAACTTCGTATGCGGTGTAGCCTTCAAGGGATGTTATCATCGGTAAAAATAAAACATTTGCTATAAAAGCTCCATATAGTGTTGTCAAAAGAGCAACAGCCATAGCGGGGCCAATTGCCTTTGGGTCTGCCATATTTCCTAACATCAAAACTAGTCCAACTAGCGTACCAATCATTCCCATAGCTGGAGCAATATCTATCCATGCTTTTACAACATTTTGATTTGATTCATGGCGAGCCTTCATAGCCTTTATTTCTTGATTAAGTTGCGTTGTGAGTTTTGCCTCGTCTGCCCCATCTACTAGCATTTGCAATCCCTTAGAAAAAAACTTATCAGGTACATCCTGACCTTCTAGTGCCATCATGCCGTCTTTTCTTGCAATCCCAGCTAATTCAACCATTTTTGTAACTAATTCATCCTGAGGCTTCACAGGGGGGAAGAAAGCCTTGGCCATAACGCCAAAAGAGCCAAGAAAAGTAGGTAAAGGACAAGTATACATAACACAAAAGAAAGTCCCTCCAAAAACAATGGCTAGTGAAGGAACATCTATGAATGGACCAACACCGCCACCCGAAACCATTGCGTATATTATAAACCCAAGAGCTCCAATTAATCCAAGAAGAGAGGCTATATCCATAGTTTTTCCTTTATGCTCATTATGTTTTTTTACCTGCAGTGATGATCATTGCAATTATAGTACCAAAAAATTAATCTGATTTAAAAACAAAGAAGTTTTGGCATCAAACTTGTTTAACAATATAATAATGTTACAAACAAATACAAGAGAACTAAACTGATGCCAAATTTCCGTTTCATAGCTTTATGTTTTATTTTTATTCTCACTGGCTATTCCTCGTTTGCCAGTGATAGTAGATTTATTTTGAAAGATCATATTGTTATGGATTTGGAACGTAAAATTGAGTGGTTAAGGTGTTCAGTAGGTCAAAGATGGAACGGCAGTGCTTGTGTAGGACAGATTGTTAACCTTTCTTTAGATATGGTTCCAAAAGCTATAGATATTGCTAATGAACAACTAGGCGGGCAATGGCGATTGCCTTCAAAAAAGGAGTTAACATCAATAGTCTGTATGGAATGTCCTTCTCCAAAAATAAATGAAGAGCTTTTTCCGAATACAGATAATGCGCCGTATTGGACAGGTGATCAAAGTATTTTTAACAGCAAATTCTATGTGAGCGTTAACTTTCACACCGGTTTCTCCTTTAATAGATTTTCTCCAATTAAAGAACTAGCCGTTAGATTGGTACGGGATAAATAGGATCTTTTTGTTATTACATTTTCTTTTCAATTTTATCTGTTCTCCACTGCCAGAGCTTGAACAAAAATAAAATTAGACCCAAAACCATTATAAGAGCTGCTATCAAATCTGTAGAAATAAATTTAATTAAATAAAGCCTGTCACTCGCTACCAGTCCCAACACTATCAGCATCACTGTAGCCATTATAAAAGATCTAATTATTTTGCATGTAAAACACGGCCCTTCCGGCGCGTTTTTCTGTTTTATTCTAAACATTTCTTACCTCTATTATAAGTTAACTTATGCTTTCACTTTTTCATAGTTTTTTTTGACATGTCTATTTTTAATTTTTCGCAACTACAATATAACACTCTGTTTTTATTGAATAATAATTTCAAAAAGCTGACATTAAGGCTTGTCAAATTGATTTTTTTGAAATTTTAAAGAAACCTGTTTTGATTATCTCATAAGGAGATTTGAAATGCAGTTATCACAGTCTTTAAACATAAAACAAAAACAGTCACTAGTAATGACCCCCCAGCTCCAACAGGCTATCAAGTTGCTTCAGTTAACTAATCTTGAGCTAAAGCAGTTTTTAGAAGAACAAACTTTTGATAATCCCTTCATCAGTGTGGAAGAAGAAAGCCAGACATCAGAAAATAATGATGTGGGAAGCGGCTTATCAGAGAAGAATGACTCGAATAGTGAACAGATCTTAGCAAAAGAAACAACTGATTTTTCAGATGATCCCACCAATAATGATGACTATGATAATCGCTTTGACACTGCAAACATTGACTATGGAGCGATTAGTAACAATAAATCAAAGAACGGTGAAGATTGGGATTTAATTGCGTCAACAGTACCCAATCATGAAAAATCATTAATTGCGCACGTCGAGGATCAGTTGCCTTATTTATTAAATTCACAAAGAGAACATTTTATTTCAAGACATTTTTTGGAGGCACTAGAACCTTCAGGGTGGTTGGGGAAATCACTTGATCAAATTCATGTTGAAACTAACGTGGATTATGCCGACCTTGAGAATGTCTTAATAAAGCTACAAGGAGCAGAACCCACAGGATTGTTTTCAAGAAATCTATCTGAATGCTTACGACTTCAGATATCAGAAAAGGGCTTAATGTGTAACGAGCTGTCAGATCTTTTAGAAAACCTCTCCTTACTTGGAAAGGGTGATTTAAACGGTCTAATGAAAAAGATTGGTTGTGACGAAAGTAAAATCAAAGACTTTTTAGTAATTATTAGAAGCGTTGATCCAAAGCCAGGGTCCTCATTTTCATCAGAGACTTCAAATATGCATAAACCGGACCTTTTGGTACATCAACGCGGCAAAGATTGGATTGTTGATCTTAATCGCTCTACGCTTCCTTCAATAAATATCAATGAAGACTATGCTAAAAAATTATTACAAGGAGATCGCAATAATATAAAAATTGATGGCTATGCAAACCAAGCTCTTTCATCTGCAAGATGGTTGAAAAGGGCTTTAGAGCAGAGAAATATTACAACTCTTAAGATCACAGCGGAAATAATAAAAAGGCAAAGGAACTTTCTTGAGAAGGGAATGGATTTTCTTGAACCTCTATCATTGAAAGATATTGCGATGGCAGTCAAAATGCATGAAAGTACGGTAAGTCGAGTAACAAACGGCTTAATGGTCACTACTCCTAAAGGAACGTTTCCATTAAAATCACTTTTTAGTGTAACCATTGAAACTGATGACAAAGAGAACAGCAAGTCAGCAGCAGCAGTAAGAAATATGATAAAGAAAATTTTGAATGAAGAAAAGGGTGAAAAACCATTTAGTGATGATCTAATAGCAAAAATGGTAAGCAAAAATGGTGTAAAGCTTGCTAGGAGAACTGTGGCTAAATATAGAGAAATGCTTAATATTCCTTCTTCTTCAGAAAGAAAAAGGCGAGCTAGATTGGATGCAATGACTACAAGCTAGGTTTGATTTTGGATCTATTTACTAGCCTCAATTTCAAATTATCGCTGTATGGAAACGTCTTTTTCAACACTAAAAGTGCTTAAACATTTGTATTCCGCTGGTTCTAATTCTTTATTGTCTTCATCAAAAAACACTAGTTTGAATGCCAAATTAAAGTCTTCACTTAAAATTATCGGATCTGACTCTCTGTCGGGTGAACTGTTGACCATAAATTTCTCCTTTTATTGAATAAAGTGCATAATGCATGCCATCAACTTCTTCCCATGCCTATTTTTTTGTATCTTTGAAGACCTCGATAATGGCATCCACGTGATCTTCACTTAAATCAAATCTTTTTCGCAGCGACTCAATCTTTTCTTGCTCCTGATCCGAAATTTCGCCGTCCAACAGAGCATTGGCCACCTCTGCCTCTAATATCGCTTTTCTTCTTGCTACTTGATTTGCAAATGCGTTAGCTACGATACCAGTTAGTAAGGCAACTACACAAACTCCCATAATAGCCGTAACTGCACCTATTATCTTTCCTAAAGGGGTCAGAGGAGATACATCGCCGTAACCAACGGTTGTCAGCGTAATCAATGACCACCACATAGTTGCAGGGATTGATTTAAACTTATCAGGTTGAGCGGTGTTCTCAGCAACATACATCATTGCCGACGAAAAGAATAATGCAATAGCGAAAAGGTAAAGAGCCGCCACAAACGAACTCCTTTCATGTCTTATTGCTGACCAAAGATCTTCTAATGCCGTTGAATAATGCGAGATTTTTAATAGCCTAAGTAACCGCAATACCCTTAACCACCTTAAGTCTACACTAGTTATAAATATTGCGAGAATACTTGGGACAATCGCTAAAAAATCAATGATACCTGTGAAACTGAATACATAACTTAATCTTCTTCCAAACCCCGAACTATATTTAGTGTCTTTCTTTACTGAACTAGCCCATATGCGAGCTATGTATTCTAAACCAAAGATAACTACAGAAAAGATTTCAAAGTATAGAAAAGAGCTTGAATATTTTTGACCCAAGGTAGGAACTGACTCCAATGAAACAGCTATAAGGTTCATTATTATTAGAGAAGATAGAGCAATCTCAGTATAAAAGCTTACCTTGTCATCAGGCTTACTTTTGTCCAAAATCTCAAGAAGACGTTCTTTTGTAATCATAGTAGAAACCGCGATTAAATTTAAACCCAAGCTTTATTTTTTCGTTTCTTGCTTGCGTCACTTTTCATCATTTGACTAAATGCATTTGCAAACCTTTTGTGGGCTTCTCTATTTTTTTTCAGAGCAGTATTTAAGGGTATAACCAGATCTCCATCCGTTCTAAAAAAGGGGGGATCAAAATCCGGATGATTTTTCATAACCAATAATATTTCATCCAATATTTTTTTTTCTGACTCATTCATAAACTATAATTCAGTTGTTATTTTCAAGTTGATTCCTTATAGATAGCACAATTGTCCAATTATCTCGAATATATTTAGGTACGGCGGCGTTTTTACGACTCACACTTTTTACAAAACTTGTAAAATCGAATTCTGTGTCTGCATCTACCATTTTCTGAAAATTCGCTGTACTGACTAGTATGGATTTATTTTCCGTTATATTCAGCTCATTACCCTTTATCTTTTTAATATTTGAGTCTTGATCACTTTTAGTTATGTCTATCAACGGAACTACTTTTTCGCTCTTCTTCAAAATATTTACTTCTTTAGGTTCAGATTTTAACACTGCAGCGACTAATGTTGGTTTCAATGAGCGCTCATTATTTTCTCGCTTCCACACTGCTTTTACTTTTTTATAGTAACTCACATTAAATTTACTTTTTGACGAATGGTAATATTTTACCGCTTTCTCCCAAGAACCATGCCTCTGGTACAGTTTTTTCAAAAATCTTGCGCCATAATCAACATTTTTTATTGGGCTTATCATCTCACTTAAATTATTAAAAAACTTATTATGCCAACGATAATTAAGCTGCATACAACCAACGTCTATGTTAGTAACGCCAGATTTAATTCTATTTCTCAATGAATCTAAGGCTGCTTTTCTTGTTTTAAAGTAAGCACTATCACCCCCGGCATTTAAGGTCCAGGGCCATGCTCTTATAATTCCATCTACTTTTTGATAGCCAGATTCAACTCTCGATATACTCAGCAAGATATTTTCCGGCAATCCATACTTTTGCTCTGCATCTTTTGCTAGATACTCACATTGTAATTTGTCTTGGTCATTAATTAAAGACTGAGAATGAACCTCGCTAAAGGTTATCAGCAAAGTCAATAAGAAAATAAAAAAAGCGATTTTAAAACCTGCAGCTCGTTTATCTATCATGATCATGTAAAAAAAATTGCAATGAACATGCCAATACTGGTTAGTTTTATTTTTTTCTTACTTCAACAATTTCTAAGCCTTTCATAATCGGACCATTTTTGTGGAAGAGTAATCGCGCTATTATGGTTGCAGCACATCTTGTCTCACTTTCACTGGATATAACCGGCAACCCACACTCGCCAACTAAAGTTCCGGTAAAATTATCTTGGACCATCATTATCTTTTGACCTTCCCTTGTCATAAAAATTATCTCTTTGCGTTCCAGATCGTAACCCATAAAACCTGAGAAGACGACTTTGATACCATTTAACTCATCAAAATTAAATCTATATTTTTCTGCTCGCGCTATCTCACCCTTTAATCTTCCAATCTCGTTTTTGTGTTCCTTCTTCAAATCTAGTATTACCTTCTTATAATTGTTACTTTTACCAATTTCGGAATTGCCAACACTATTCGATTGGATCAGTTGGTTTGATTCATATCCTTCAATAAGCATCTTTTGAGTAGTGAGTTGCTCGTTTAGCGAAACTATTTTCTGTTTTAGTTCCTTTGACCTTTCCAACAGTTTTTCCTTATCAGGCACACTTTTTACTTGATCGATTAAACTTCTGTTTTGTTCCTCTAAATTATTTAGTGCTTTTTCTAACTTAGTTTTTTCCAAAGCCACTTTATCCAAAATATTTATCTTATCTTTCAATTGATCATTTTCTGCTCTAAGTTTCTCTAGCTGACTTTCAATTTTTTCGTTATTACTTTCAGCCAATTTTTTTTTGTTTTTTTGGTCTACCAATTCAAATTTGAGCTTTTCAATGCTTTGCTTGAGCTTTTCTTCCTCAGCTTGCAAATTCTTTCTAGCCAATTCTAATTCAGATAATGATTGATTTCTCTCCAATAACATTTTTTCTGCGTTGTTCAGTTTAGAAGTGACCTCGTCAATCTGTTGTTTTGCAAGAAACTTTCTATTTTTTCCTGTAGTATCATCGCTTGTTTGGTCAAGATTAAGTAACAATAGATTTGATTTCACTAATGCCCCTACTATTTCCCCAGAATATAGAGTAATACAAAAAAATGTTGCCCCTAAGATGAGGAAGAATGTGCGAGTTCGTCTAGATTTTTTTGAGACCATTTTTCTCTCGTAATGAAATAAATTTGATGCTACAAACACAGCATTATGCTTTGATTGCCCAATTTTATACACTATTGTAACGAAAAATTAAAGTCCAGAAAGATAATGAGAAGCGCAAATATAGAAAGAGTTACAAACGAAACTAGCGTCAATTTGGTTTTAAATCTAGACGGGGTCGGGAAAGGTATAATCAAAACAAATATACCGTTCTTTGACCATATGCTTGACCAACTTGTTTTTCATTCTTCAGTCGACCTTGAATTAAATGCAAAGGGGGATGTAGGAATTGACTACCATCACACTGTGGAAGATTGCGGCATTTGTTTAGGAAAAGCATTTTCGGAGGCGATGGGAGATAAAAAGGGAATTTATAGATATGGATTCTTTTTACTTCCAATGGATGATGCTTTAGTTAGAGTTGCTTTAGATTTTTCTGGCAGATCATTTCTAAATTGGAAAGTAAGATTTCCAACCAATAGCGTTGGTACTTTCGATTTAGAGCTAGTGCGTGAGTTTTTTAATGCCTTAAGCTCCAACGCAAAAGCTACAATTCACGTGGAGATGATAGATGGCTTCAATTCTCATCACATATCAGAGGCAATTTTCAAGGCAACGGGTAAAGCTATAAAAATGGCCTTGGAGAAAGATGAACGTTTAGACACCATACCTTCTACCAA
>CACHJY010000022.1 GCA_902580265.1 uncultured Alphaproteobacteria bacterium | reverse complement strand
TAAATATTAAATCGCTTTTTGACGTTTTCTGATAAACAAATTCGCTCATTGTGTCTTTCTTTGGTCGCTTCCGATTCTTCCTATCTAGTATATAAAATCTGCAATCTGTATACCATTTCAAGTTTTTTTTTAAATTATTTGCCACTGGATATTTTTTTGTGTATTTACGCGCATCAAATAAAAATAGTTGACTTCTTTGTCAGGGTTTATGATAAAATAAAAATTTGACGTAGGGTAAACTAAAACTGGGAAAATTTTAAATGTCAATTAGAAATGGTCACCAAAACGACTGTAGTATTGCTACTGCCTTATCGATACTCGGGGATAAATGGACTCTCTTAATCGCAAGAGACATTATGATGGGAAATCAAAACTTCGAATCAATTCAAACTAACTTGAATATTTCAAGAAACCTGTTAACAGAGAGATTAAAGTCCATGATAGGTAAAAAATTAATTAGACGGTATATACCAGCTAATAAGAAGAGAGCGATGTATGTTCCAACAGACAGATGCGACGATCTAGTAAAAATTTTTCTCTCGCTTTCCCTGTGGGCAGATCGATGGGTTCCTGACTCAAAACGTCCAAAAATAGCGGGGTTTATCAATGAAAAGATAACAGAAGTTGGGCTTAAGGTGATACCAGCTAATGTAGAAGAAGAGACAACGGATCTGAAACTATCTTTAAGACCACTTCGCTAGATCGCCTTCATTTCTATTATTGTTTTTATAATATCTTTCGAGCAATGGTGTGGTCAATCTATTGCAATTACATCGTTTATAATTCGTTTCAGGATTGAAAGATTTGTAAGCTCTACTATGTCAATCAAAAAATCATTATTTCTAATAACAAGAAAAGTTTAAAAGCAATGCAGGATCATATTGTAAAAATCAAAAACATTTCAAAGATCTTCGTCACAAATTCGGGGGTATTAGAGCTTTTCACCGATGTGAATATCAACTTTTGCCCTTCCACAAGCTACGCTCTCATCGGGGAGAGTGGTGTTGGAAAGTCTACCCTCCTTCACATCGCATCTGGGCTCGAAAAACCTTCAAGCGGTGAGGTTTTCTTTGGTCAGCAAAATTTTTGGAGCCTCAAGACTTCTAGTCAATCGCAATTAAGGCTTAACCAGACAGCTATTATATTTCAACAGTATAATTTGATCCCATGTCTTAGCGTTAGAGAGAATATTGAGTTTCAATCTAGGGTTAATAAGAAATATGATAGCGAATATATAAACGCTATTATTGAAGACCTTGAAATCACCAAGTTATTAGAAGAGTGGCCAGAAACTCTATCTGGGGGCGAACAACAAAGGGTAGCTATAGCCAGAGCGCTAGCTGCTCAGCCAAAAATATTATTTGCGGATGAACCTACTGGTAGCTTGGATGAAAAGAATTCAAAACTAGTTTTAGACATGCTCTTAAACATAAATAGAAAATACAATACAAGCCTCGTAGTAATAACGCACTCCCTCGCCATTGCTTCAAAATTAGAAGTATGTCTAGAGCTTAAATCAAGAAAAATATCAAAGAAATGAACCAATTTTTTCTGGTACTTAAAGTAATTGTCGCAAATTGGAAAAAGACAAAAGGACAACTAATTTTCACCATATTAGGAATTGCGATTGCCTCTACTCTATGGTCAAGCGTAGACATTGTGAACAACCAAACAATTAAAGCGCAAAAACGATCAATTGATCTCTTACAAACAGCTTTCAGACCTATAGTAATTGGAAGGGAGTTACCTTATGTAAGTCAGAATGATTATTTACAATTGCGCCTAAATGGATGGGTTGTGAACCCCGTAATACGAGCACCTTTAGAAAACTCAAATATAACTATTGTGGGCATCGATCTTTTAGGGGATTGGGAAAAAATACTACCCAGTGAAAAAAATCTCGGTATTGGGAATTTTTTAGAAATACAAGCAAATAGCAATGGCTTACTATTCGGCTCTCATAAAACTTTTGAGCAGATACAAAGTCGCCTTTCTAATTTTACTAGGATAGAAAGCGACCGAGTGCCTGCCAACACTTTGATAGGTGACATTACTTCGGTACAAAGCCTATTGAACATGGAGGGAAAATTTACTTATTTTGAATATGTAAATCGAAGTTTAAACTCTCCTGATAAGCTTCCGCTAAAAAATCTAATGCTAATTGATGATAATAGCGCTGGAGAATTCAAGTTTATCTCAGAAAGCTTTACATTTAACATTAGAGCTTTTGGCTTTCTTTCCTTTTTTGTTGGAATGTTTATTGTATACAACAGCATAGGTATGGCCTATGATCAGAGAAATATCACTGTAAAAATTTTGAAGACAATCGGGGTAGAAAGAACTCTCATCAATTTGAGCCTCGTAACAGAGTTATTTTTAATTGCATTATTTTCCGGTTCGCTTGGAGCATTTGGTGGTTTTCTACTAGCCCGAGAACTTCTTCCAGATATAAACAATACAGTCTCAAATGTTTATAATAGCCCTGTAAATGGAAAAATTGACCTGTCAATTAGTTGGTTTTTATACAGTTTATTGATTGCTGGAATAGGCACTTTACTAGCTTGCTCTAGGGCGCTTTTAAGGCTTGATAATTTAAAACCAGTAGAGTCAACCAATGATAAGAAACTTCACTCGAGGAAAAGACACCCTATATTTGTTTCAGCAATACTCTCACTTTTTACTTTTACCTTTTATTATTTATCAATATCTTCCAACATAAAAATTGCCAACTTCCTATTTCTGGGATCAGTAATCATTGTTGGTTGTGCTTTATTACCTTTACTCATTAAGCTCTTTCTATCTTTCGCCGCCAAAAAACTACCAAAGCGATTTACGCTCTGTTTTTGGCTACTAAGAGACACTGAAAAATTCGGCACGCTTCTTTTTGCAGGCTACATTGCTTTTTTTTTAGCTCTATCAATAAACGTTGGAGTGCACGGGATGGTAACAAGCTTCAAATCAACTTTTGTTGAGTGGCTAGAGAACAGAATCTTCGCTGATTATTATATCAATATAGCGAATGAAACCCAGTTGAACCAAATACATACCCTGACTAGAAAATACGGTGGGGAGGTTTATCCAATTATAAAAAATGAAGGTAAGTATAATGATAAGGCTATCCAGATCTATGGGTTCAATCCGTCTCTTATTTATCAAGAAAATTGGCCTTTATTAGAAAAAAATAAAAATGCATGGCAGAAAATCAGAAATGGCGAAGTCATATTTATAAGCGAACAACTATCTATCAGAGAGAAAATTAAACTAGACGATTTTTTAGAATTAGATATTAATGACAAAAAAATTACTTTTCAGGTCGGTGGAATTTACGCAGACTATGGCAACCCACGTAATCAGTTGATGATGCAACTTAAACTTTACAAAACATTTTTTTCGTATCAAATTCCAAACACTTTAGCGGTGAAACTTGACGAAGACAATCGTTTAGGCTTTTCCAATGAGTTGTTATCAAAAACTGAGATAATCCCAGAAACAATTATCAATCCGCAACAGGTACGAGAAATTTCTCTAAAGATATTTGATAATACTTTTAAGATAAGTTCTCAACTCGCCTTAATCACCTTATTTGTGGCAGCGTTCACGCTTTATACAAATCTAATGAGTATAAATAGATTGAGAAAAAAAGATCTCCTTCCAGTTTATTTGATTGGCTTTTCTGCAAACCAGGTTGTACGTTTGGAGCTATTAAAGATCTTTATTTTGACCAATATCGTGAGTTTCCTTTCAGTTGGGATGGGGGTAATCATAGCTTTTATATTGTCGGAGGTTATAAACCCAAATTTTTTTGGATGGAGGATTCCTATGCAAGTTTTTCCAGAATATTGGCTACAAATCTGGCTTATTGCCACAACGGCATCAATTTTCTCCACTATCATATCTCTGAGAATGTCAAATGTGAAAATGCCGTCAAATTTTGATATAAAAAATATTTAGATCTTTATGAGAAAAAAGATATTAGCAGTTTTGTTTTGTTTTTGGTTATTTGATTTTAGCTCGATGGCTGATGAACATAATAATAAATTCAATGAAGCGAACCCTAACTATCAGATTACTTTTCCAAAAGATCATGGCCCGCATAAAAACTTTAGAATTGAATGGTGGTATGTCACTGCGAATCTCAAGTCGGAATCCATCGAAAATTTAGGCATACAGTGGACCTTGTTTAAGAGTAATCTAAGGCCAATATCCAGCAAAAAACCTAAACATCTAAATGGCTTTTGGATGGCCCATAGCGCAATAACTACAAATGAATTGCATTATTTTGAAGAGCGTTTTGCACGAGAAGATAGTGGGCAAGCAGGAGTCACACTAAACCCATTCAAAGCCTGGATAGATAATTGGAGGATCACGGGAGATGATCAACTAAAAACCATCCAATTAGATTCTAGCGGTGTAGACTTCTCGTTCTCATTAAAATTCTCGACCAAATTTGAACCAGTTCTACAAGGCAATTCTGGCTTTAGCAAAAAATCCGAAATAGGAGAAGCATCCCACTATTACAGTCAACCCTTCTATACTATCGAAGGGTGGGTCATTTTGAATGGAGAGCGGCATGTGGTAAAAGGGGTAGGTTGGTTAGACCGTGAATGGTCGAGTAACCTATTAAACAAAAGCCAGCTCGGCTGGGATTGGTTTTCTTTACATCTTGATAATGGAAGAAAAGTAATGCTTTTTAAGGTGCGAAATGCTTCTGGCAATCATTTTCTATCTGGATCATGGATTGACCAAGATGGAACTAAAAAACTGCTTAATGCTAATGAATTCAAACTTGAGGAGGTCGCTTATTCCACAGTCAAAGGAAGACAAATTCCGACAAAATGGAGAATTTCTTTTCTTGGCAACAATCCTCTAACTATCAATACCGAGACTCTGAATATTAACTCTTGGATGGACACTAGGTTTCCCTACTGGGAAGGACCAATTTCATTCAGTGGTGATGCATCCGGTGTCGGTTATTTAGAAATGACTGGTTATTAGTCGAACTATGCCGCTTTACCATCTAAAACCTTATCTACTTTCTCTTGTGCTTTTTTTTCCTCAACGCCGTCAACAGCCGCTATTTCTCTCGTTAGCCGTTCTAAAGCCGCCTCGTAGAGTTGCCTTTCAGAGTAAGATTGCTCTCTTTGCTCATCGCTTCGGTGAAGATCTCTTACCACTTCAGCAATTAGAATGAGCTCCCCTGAATTTATTTTTTGTTCATAATCTTGAGCGCGTCGCGACCACATTGCCCTTTTGACTTTGGCTTTACCACTGATTACCTGTAATGCTTTTCCAATGGTGTTTGGGCTAGATAGCTTACGCATTCCAGTCGACTCTATTTTATCTTTTGGCACCTTTAACGTCATTTTATCCTTCTCGAATGTAAGGACATAAAGTTTAAGCTCAAAGCCCGCAACATTTTGTACTTCTTCATCCACTATCCTGCCCACTCCATGCGAGGGATAAACAACAAAATCATTAATTTCAAAATCACTATTTGATACTTCACTATCCATTTAAAAATCACCATTAAATTGAAAAATTTTATGTAACACACCTAATAAAAAATAGCTACCTAAAAGTCAATCTCCGTCTCCAGGTTTATCGGAGAAGAATTTTTCAAACTTACCGCTCTCACCATCCATTTTTTCTGCATCTGGTAGTGGATCTCTTCTAATTGTAATATTTGGCCATTGCTCAGAATATTTTCTGTTAAACTCAACCCATTCGGCCGCATCAGGCTCTGTGTCGGGCTTTATTGCATCTACAGGACACTCTGGTTCACAGACTCCACAATCAATACATTCATCGGGGTGGATTACAAGCATGTTTTCACCCTCGTAAAAGCAATCTACTGGGCAAACATCCACACAGTCGGTATATTTACACCCTATGCACTTATCGTTGACTATGTATGTCAATCAGTTCTCCCTAATAAATCCTACTAGTATAATAGGATTTAATTATCGGAAAGAAAGTGTAATTTTTCTTTGAGAGCCTTTAAATTTCTCCTCACCTTCTTATCAGGTTTATATCGTGCTTTGGCTTGGAAAAATATTGCAGGGTCCCTACTCTCTTCAAATATTATCTTATAAAATTTTTTAGCTTTTTCAAAAGAAACTCTTTTTGAAGCTATCTCGTTAACCAAGATTGTTTTTCTAACAAAATTTTGTTCAATAAGTATATGATTACCTACAGTTATTAAAGAGGCCGGCTTTGTTGTAGTCTTTCCAGATAGATGAACCAGACCTTTTTTAATATTTGATGCTGCTATATTTCTTGTTTTGTAGAACCGTGCTGCCCACAGCCATAAATCTAATCGACATTGAGATAAGGTTGGTTTTTCAGAGAGTATCAATTTTTCAATAAAACTTGTAACGAGGAAAAGGGGGAGTCATTTGTTGTTATTTGTTTTTTTTCCTTATTTTTTTTTCTATTTTGCTTCGTCTTTTTTAATGTTTCAGACGCTGACATTCTTTTTACTCTTTTATTTATCAACTGCTTCTTAAACAAAACCCTATAGTGACCATCATCCTTCTCTAGAGTGATCACCTCATCACCTTTCTCTACTTTCTCGTGCTTGATCTCAAATCGAAGGTTTTTAATGAGTTCCACAAATTTTTCCAACCCTAATCCAGTAATCGATAACATAGCTGGTTCAATTACTACCCACTCATTTTTGGAATGCTCTTTAATTAAGAAATACAGTCTTTCAAGCATGTCTATTCTTACAGCCCTATTGCCAGCCACAAAAAAACCTGCAACCAAATATTGTTGCTTGGAAATATATTTATCGTATTCAACTGTAACCAGACCAGGAGGGGGTTGAAACACTTTGGTCTCAGTGGTATTGCTGAAGGCGTTAAATAGAGTAATCCTTAACTTTGATGCTTCTGGCTTAAGAAGCGTTGCGTCATAAATTGTCTTATACCCAAACCTTATACCAGAATTCCTTAGTTTAACTTTGCCATCATTATCTATAATATTGAATTGCTCTAAAACCTCAGATTTCATAACAATACCCAAATTATTTACAAAGATATGGGCAAACCCCGCTGTGGCTCCCCTCAATTCACTGTTATTGGAAAGATTCAAAAGATTGGGCAGAAGTTTCTCAATCTTATTTACTATAAAAATATCGAGCTTCCTTTGAATTTTCTCTAAGCTGCTTTTATCAAGCTCGTCTGACTTGATGAATTTTACCTTTGGGGTCAATATTTTTTGACCTCTAACTAGCTCACCAACTTTGCTACCACGCCAAATGATATGCCCATTACTATGAAGCAATATTTCGCTATCTGGCGCCTCGTAAAAACTTGTCACCAAACCAATAAGATGTTGATGCAAAAAAGGTCTCACCAACTGCATCAATTTTTTGTTTTCTACTACAGTATCTGCCCCAGAAAGATTAAATACGAACCCATCCATTTTGCCAAAAAGATGGCCCTTTATATAAACACAGCTATCCTCTCGTAACTCGAAGTCTTTCTTATCAAAATTTTCTGACATTCCCCTTTTTATCAACACAGACCTCCTAAGGTCAACAAATCGTTGTGTGAGTTTCAAGTGTAAGGCATCTGATAGCTTGTCTTCGATACTTCTGGTAACACCAATAAAATATTCACTATCCAATAGCCATTTGTTTATGTTGGCGACAAATGACCAAGTTCTAATGAAAGATAGTCGTTTAGATAAGATGTCTATATCACCATGAACACTATCTAGACGAGCAATTTCCATTTTTAACCAGTCTGAAGGAATGATTCCTTTTGTTCTTACAAAGTCAAAGATTTTTATTATGAAATCTGCATGATCTTGATTTGAAATTTTCCTGAAATCTGGTATCTGGCATGTCTCCCATAACAACTTAACGTCATCTCTTTTCAATTCTTTTAAAAGTTCAGCATTATTTACCTTGATAAATTTTAAAGTATTAACATCACACCCCTCTAGAGAGCGTTCTAGATAGGTTTGATTTGCTATCAAATCGAGGGATTTTATGAGTGAGTTAACATTATTAAACTCAAGCTCAGTATTACGCCATTTTAATTTTCTGAGCATTGGAAATATATTGTTCTCAATATCAGAAATCAACACTTCTCCCATTTGCTTTATGCTTCCAGTTTCACCAAAAAAACCATCCGTGGTGTAACGCCCCGCACGACCAGCGATCTGAGCAATTTCTAAAGTATTGAGTGGTCTTAATCGACGTCCATCAAATTTTTGCATAGCAGCAAAATAAACATTATTTATTGGTAAGTTTAGACCCATACCTATTGCATCTGTGGCAACTAAATGGTCTACATCTCCATTTTGATACAACTCTACCTGAGCGTTTCTCGTCTTTGGGGAAAGTGCTCCTAACACCACCGCAGCCCCACCCTTAGATGTTCGCAAATGTTCAGCCAACTCGTAAACTCTATCAACTGAAAAATCTACTACTGCTGATCTAGGCCCTAATTTGGAAATATTTTTTTTTCCAGAATAACTTAATTTTGAAAGCCGATCTCTACTAATTATTTCAATATCGGGGATTATAGTTTTTATTAGATCCTGAATAACAATAGATCCTAAGAATAGAGTTTCAAATAGTCCACGAGAATTTAATAACCTTTCTGTAAATATATGCCCTCTTTCTACATCAGCACAAAGTTGGATCTCGTCTATTGCTACAAATTCAAATGTCTTTCCAGCAGGCATGGCTTCAGTTGTACAGACCCAATATCGCTCAAATTTTCCACGTATTTTCTCCTCACCTGTATTAAGTACAACGTTATCCGCTCCTTTCAATAATACAAGTCGATCATATATCTCTCGTGCGAGAAGCCTTAAAGGGACCCCTATCACTCCATTTTTGTAGGAAATCATTCTTTCTAATGCGTAATACGTTTTGCCAGTATTAGTAGGACCTAAAATCGCCCTACATATAGAGGAACTATTATCACTGCGTTTGAAATTCATAGAAAATTATCTTATAATTTAAAGTAAGAGGTTTTCAAGCATAGGTTACAATAAATTTCCTTAGTATCCATGTTATATGAATCCTGTAAGCAAAAAAACAGAATTTTAATGAAAGAAAGAATATTATGAGTGAAATATTGGAAAAGGCTGTTGCAGCTATAGATGATAAAATGGCCGGGGCAGCTTTTGATTCAAGCGTTAAGTTTAAAATTGAAGATGAGGGCTCAATAGTAGTGGATAGTGACGGAGTAAGAGTATCCGATGAGGAGACTGATTGTACATTAATCGCTTCTCTGGATATTTTTACAAAAATTCTTGATGGTGATATGAACGCAACAGAGGCCTATATGACAGGGTCATTAAAGGTTGAAGGGTCAATGAGTGCAGCTATGGAATTAAGTAGCATTTTAGCCTAAGAAACCCATGAAAAAAAGTCTCAAGAAATATCTGCTTGAGAACGGTCTAATATCATTTGAAGAATCTGGGGATGGGCGAAAGTTACGGACTGCACTTTGGATGGTACAAAAAAAGAAAGCTTATGGAACAATTTTCTTTCTAACCGGTCATCGTGAATTCATTGAAAAGTACTCAGAGACATTTGAGTTTTTCATAAAAAAAGAATTTAACGTTGCCTCACTCGATTGGAGAGGCTGGGGGCTTTCAGATAGACCATTTCCTTCCAGACCCAAAATCCAGCACGTTTCTAGTGCTAAGGAATATCAGTTAGACTTAGATGCTATATTAGATTTAGCGAAAAGAAGAAAGTTAACTACTCCATGGTACTTAGTCGCTCACTCCTTAGGCTGTCTTATAGCATTGAGAAGACTTATATCAGAGCCACTATGTTTTGATAAATATATTTTTCTATCTCCACTCTGGGGTAATTTCCCCTACGTGCCTAGACCAATTCAAAGGTTATTTATAAAATTTGAAAAAGCATTGCGCCTTTTTGGATGTATAATGCTTACCCAACAAAGACCAGAAAAATATAAGCCATATTCTCTGACAATAGACTTCAAATCAAACACACTTACCTCTGATAGGGAGCAGTTTAATCGTTTGCAGACAATATTAAAAGAAAATCCTGAGTTACATAGTGGCACGCCGACTTTAGGTTATGTTATTGCAATATTAAAGGAGATTGACGCACTGAACCTAGCTAACATACCAAATACAAAAATACTGGTATTGCTAGCAGAACAAGAAAAAATAACTGATAACTTAGCGGTTATGCGATTAATTAACAGGTACGCTTTCATAAATGTAGCAACTATTAAAAAAGCTCAACATGAAATCTTGATTGAAAAGGAAGAAATTAGAACAGAAGCATTATCACTAATGCATAAATTTCTCAAATTATAATGATTAAAATCAGCTATTAAAAACTTTGATTATTTGCTCATGAACTCTAGGATCACCGGAGGCAATCACATCACCTCCTTTCAATGGATAAGATCCGTCAATATTACTAATTATGCCACCTGCAGATAAGACTATAGCTTCAGGAGCTCTAACATCATACTCTTGAAGACCAAATTCAATTACTGCATCAATACATCCATCAGCTAGCGTTGCATATGCATAACAGTCTAATCCATACCTATCTAACTTTGACAGTCTCATTATTTCATTTAAACCAGTTTGAAATAGTTGGTTTGGTATAGTCGGAGACGACGTTGCAACAACTGCATTAGCTAAATTGTTACACTTTCTGACGCTCATAGACTTTGGATTATCACCGGTTGCGTTGATTTTTTTGAAAGCTTTTCCAAAACCTCCCCAAAAAAGCTCGCTGGTAAATGGCTGATAAATAACACCCATTATTGGTTTGCCGTTTCGAACCAGGGATAATAGTATTCCCCATGTTGGAATGCCTGAAATAAAGGCTTTTGTTCCATCAATGGGATCTATAATCCACGTGAAGTCAGTTGAACCACTTTTCTTTCCATACTCTTCCCCAACTATTGAATCATTTGGATAGAGCTTTTCAATCAATGCCCTGATTTTTTTTTCTGCTGACTTATCAGCAATAGTAACAGGATTGAAAGAATTCACAGCTTTATTCTCAATAATCAGATTTTGTTTAAAATAGCTATTTGTTATTTTTCCAGCCTCATAGACTATATCTATCGCGTTCTCAAAAAGGCTCTGTTTCTCTTGCTCGGTAAAAATTTTTAACTCCACTCTGCTTAAATCGGCTGTTTTCTTCGTATTTTCTACCATCTTATTTGATATTTTTTAATCAAATATTTATTGAATACTTGAAAAAATAGCTTACTTATCCGATATTAATATAATATTTAACTCAATAATTAATTAGGGGTCAGAAAAATGGCAGAATATCAAACTGCAAAATCATATGTAGATTCGTCTCAGGCCATAGACGTAGGTCTTAGAGCCCACATGAACAAAGTGTATGGACTAATGTCATTAGCGATGTTGATAACAGGGGCCGTAGCTTACGCAGTGGGCACAACACCAGCATTAGTAATGGCAATATTTGGAACATGGCTACAGTGGGTTGTAATGTTGGCACCACTTGGTGTTGTCTTCATGTTTAGTGCTAAAATCCACTCTATGCGAACCCAGACAGCGCAATTAGTTTTCTGGGTCTTTGCCGCGTTAATCGGGCTATCAATATCGTATATTTTCTTGGCATATACCGCAATATCGATTGCACAAACATTCTTTACTACTGCGGTGGCTTTTGGTGCACTTAGCCTTTATGGATATACAACCAAAAGAGACCTATCAGGTTTAGGGAATTTTCTGTTTATCGGCCTGATCGGTATAATCGTAGCTTCGATTGCGAATTGGTTCTTTCAAAGCCCGGTCATGCATTTGGCAATTTCAGCAATAGGAGTTTTGATATTTGCTGGATTGACTGCATACGATACTCAAAATATTAAAAATACATATCTACATTATAGGTCGGCGTATGGTGAAGAGTACGCAGAAAAGATGGGCATAATGGGAGCTTTGTCTTTATACCTGAATTTCTTAAATATGTTTATGTTTCTTCTTCAGTTTATGGGTAACAGAGAATAATTTCTTGGGTATAGGTGGCAGTTTTTTAAGTAAAGCTGCTACCTTACTTAATCTTTCCTTCTTTATATTCCACGTGCTTTCTTGCTACGGGATCATACTTTTTGACAATCATCTTGTCCGTCATAGTTCTTGAGTTCTTTTTAGTAACGTAAAAATGCCCTGTATCTGCAGTAGAATTCAATCTAATTTTTATTGTAGAAGGTTTAGCCATATTTTAATTCCTTATTTGGTAGTTAAATATTAAAACTAATATAATTAGTCAATAAACATTTTTAACTGATAAAAATAAAATCGGAAGAAGCTCCATGTTTAAAAAAAGGAACTCCTTTTTTGTTTGGACCATCTTTAATAATCTCTTTGACCTCATTGAGAACAACCTCTGTTATAAAAGGTAAGTTGAGGCTCTTAACGTCGTTAACGTCAATCCAGTGCAAATGACTTAATTCGGTTGATGCAGATGAAAAATCATCTAGGTTTCCATGCACATTCTCGGCTCTACAGATAAAAAATCGTGCATCAAATCTCCTTGGTCTTCCTGGTGGGGTTATAGCTCTAAACACGTATTCCAGATTGCTGGCATCAGGCAAATAACAGCCATTACAAAAATCTTCCCAACCGGCGCTTACGTTCACAAGGTTTTCAACCTTTGCGCATAGGCGTAAACCAGCCTCTTCCCACAACTCTCTTATTGCGGCTACACTCAATTCTTTAGCAATTTTCTTTTCAGAATATTGGTGAAGTAAATCGATACCTTTTTTATTGATACTTTTAAATAATTCAACATTAGCATCGTCTGCATCGACGGCACCTCCGGGGAACACATATTTACTAGGCATAAAAGCTGCCTTATTTCCCCTTTGTCCCATTAAAACGTATGTACTGTTCTTTTTTTGTCTTAATAGTATAACTGTTGCGGCATCACGGATTGGTACATCTTTATTCTCATACATTTTTGCTTTCTTTCACAAATAATTTACTAAAGTATTGTATTGCATTTTTCTTCATCTAGCCTACAAAAAAGAATAAAATTTGAACTTACTTTAAATAATGACACCAAATACAAAAAAACAAATCTCAAACCTAAAAATTAATCCAACTCTTCCGCTAATGATATTCGATGCTGATGAAGTGCTAGTGCATTTCGCTGAACCATTTGCCGCTTATATAAAAAAACGCGACCACTACCTACAGCTAACAGGATATCGATTAGATAATGCAATAAGAAAAAGTGATACAGATGAGGTGGCTGATCCTGATACAGCAAAGGATCTGGTATGGGGTTTTATAAATAAGGAAACAAAAAGCCAACCAGCTGCAAAAGGAGCTCCCCAAGCACTAAAGAAACTCCAAGAATATGCCCAGATTATAATTTTGAGTAATGTACCCCATTCCGTTCATTATGATAGGGTAGCTAACCTTAAAAGCCTCAATATGGATTACCCACTAATAAGCAATGAAGGAATGAAGGGACCCGCTGTGAAGGAAATCCTCGAAAACCACAAAGCCCAGTCCTTTTTTATTGATGACAATCCTTATCAGGTAGAAAGTGTATATAATGACAATCAGCAAACAGTGTGTGTCCATTTTTCGGTTTGTGATTTAGTTAAGCCTTATATGCCTAAAGCTGTTGGAGCATCTATAGAGCCAACTTCATGGGAAGATTTAGTTACCCAATTAATAGGCTATTTAAAAGATAATGAAGAAAATTAAAGGAATTATTTTCGATAAAGATGGCACTTTATTTGATATCCAAAGATCATGGTCAGAGTGGGCTAAAGTCTTTGTCACAAAGTTCAGCAATCAACATAATCTAGATACACTGAAATTGGCTAAAGCAATAAACTTTGACTTAGATTCTGATAAATTCGTGAGGGAAAGTATTTTTGTGCATGGCTCAGTGGATGAAGTTGTAGATGCAATTTCCCAAAAGTTTCCGCAAGTAATGAAAAAGAAAATCCACGAAGGTCTATTTGCGGGTTCTGGTGATGCTAAACAAGTACCATTAACTAATCTACATAAATTGTTTACTAACTTAGAGACAATTATATTCGGTCTGGTAACAAATGACAGCGAGAACAACGCCGTCAACCACCTTAAGCAGCATAATTTAACTCAATATTTTGATATGATAATCGGCTATGACAGTGGTTATGGTTCTAAGCCGAGACCCGGACAACTAGAGGCTTTTTTAAGAAAAACAAATTTACTGCCCCAAGAGGTGCTAATGATTGGTGATAGTACTTATGACTTAGTCGCAGCAAATAAAATAAATATGCCTTGTCTTGGCGTATTGTCAGGAACTGCCAATAAAAAAGATTTAAGTCCTCATACCCCCTTTATAATTGACAGTATTAATGAACTGGAGTCGTGGCTCAAAAAGACTTTCTTAAATAGTTAGATATCTTATAATGGGTAACGATATGTTTGCTGCGAATTTGTAATGAGAAGAAAATCTTCACGTATCTCTAACAAAGAAAATAGAGCCTCAAGGCTTTCGCTCAAGCAACAGAATTGGCAGATACCATATAACTTTGATAATTTTGTTGAGCCGCTCAAGGAAGAGGCTGTGGTCGCGATACATAATACAGCAATGAAGACTCTCGAGGAGATCGGCGTCCTATTTTTAAATCCTGAAGCATGCAAGATTCTTCAAAAAGCAGGATGTGAAGTAGAGTTTAGTGACTCGAAGGTAAAAATGGATCGCCGATGGGTTATGGATATGTTGAAAACAGTTCCACAACATTTCTCCATCACACCAAGAAATCACAAAAATAAAATTAAAATTGGAGATCGGCATATTGTATTTGGAAATGTTTCTTCTCCTCCAAACGTGTTAGATCTAGATAGAGGAAAGAGGCCTGGGGATTTTGATAGCTTTAAAGATTTGACAAAGTTAACTCAATTTTTCAATTGCATTCATTTCTCAGGAGGGTATCCAGTAGAGCCAGTAGATATTCATCCCTCAATCCGACACTTAAAATGTTTATATGAACAACTCACTCTTACCGATAAAGTGGTTCACGCTTATTCACTTGGTCCAGAAAGAGTAGAAGATGCGATGGAAATGGCAAAGATTGCTTCGGGTTTAGATGAAAAAGAATTCTTTTCAAAACCAAGAATTTTTACAAACATCAACTCTACTTCCCCACTGAAGCATGATTGGCCAATGCTTGACGGTGCTATGAGATTTGCAAAAAAAAATCAGCCTGTAGTAGTGACACCTTTCACACTGGCTGGTGCTATGTCGCCTGTTACAATAACCGGATCAGTTGCACAGGCTTTAGCTGAAGCATTGTCTGCCATTGCACTGTTTCAATATATAAGCCCTGGAAGCCCTTGTGTTTTAGGGACTTTTACATCAAATGTCGACTTGAAAAGTGGAGCGCCTGCCTTTGGAACACCTGAGTATATCAGAGCAACACAGATTACAGGTCAAATGGCTCGCTTTTACAAAATCCCTTTACGTGCGTCGAATGCGTGTGCATCAAATGCTCCAGACGCTCAGGCTACGTGGGAAAGCTCCAATAGTTTGTGGTCAGCTATTTCCGGGGGAATAAATATGGTTTATCACGGAGCAGGTTGGTTAGAAGGTGGATTAATAGCTAGCTATGAGAAATTTATTATTGATTGCGAGATTATTCAGCAACTTCAAAAATATCTTGATCCTGAAATTACTAATGCTAGTGAGGAAAATTTGGCTTTCTCAGCTGTTAAAGAGGTGGGTCATAATGGGCACTTTTTTGGCGCTACGCATACCCAAGAAAGATACAAGGATGCTTTTTATGCACCCATCTTATCAGATTGGCGCAACTATGAGGCTTGGGAGGCAGATGGGAAAATATCAACGGAGAAAAGGGCAAACAATGTTTGGAAGCAGATACTAGAGGAGTTTGAACCTCCAATTATTAACTCAAAAATATCGTCCGAATTAGAAGATTTTGTTCAAAGAAGAAAAAAAGAGGGTGGAGCTAAAACTGATTTTTAAAAGTCAGCTAATCTTTGTTAATAACTCGTCAACCGACTTTTTTGCGTCTCCATACAACATTCTGCTATTTTCTTTGTAAAATAGAGGATTTTCGATACCCGAATAACCAGTGCCCTTACCACGTTTCGAGATTATGACGTCCCTAGATTTCCATACCTCCAGTACAGGCATCCCAGCAATAGGACTATTTGGATCATCTTGAGCAGCAGGATTAACAATATCATTCGAACCAATAACTATCACTACATCTGTTTCTGGGAAATCCTGATTTATTTCATCCATTTCGAGGACTATATCGTATGGCACCTTTGCTTCAGCAAGCAGTACATTCATATGTCCAGGTAATCTTCCTGCAACGGGATGAATTGCGAATCTAACATTTTTGCCTTTATTACGAAGGCGTTTGGTAAGCTCAGAAATAGACGATTGAGCTTGAGCAACAGCCATTCCGTAACCTGGGACAATAATAATCTCTTTTGCGTTTTCAAGCATACTGGCGACGGAGTCATTGTCAGTTGCAACCATCTCTCCCTCTATATCAGCCAATGGTTCTCCACTTCCTCCCCATCCTCCCAATATAACGGATACAAAGTTTCTATTCATCGCTTTACACATAATATAAGAAAGAATGGCTCCAGAGGAACCAACAAGCGCGCCGGTAACAATTAACAGGTCGTTGCCTAACATAAAACCTGTAGCTGCGGCTGCCCATCCTGAGTAACTATTTAGCATTGATACCACAACTGGCATATCAGCACCACCAATGGCCAAAACCAGATGCGCACCGATAACGAAAGCAATTATAGTCATAGCCACTAGCGTCCATATCCCCGTTTGATTTAGATATGTCGCCAAGACCGTGTCGTTAAGGTACATCCAACCAAGTACTAAACAGACAACAACCATTAATATATTGAGGAGATGTCGACCGGGTAAAATAACTGCTTTTCCAGTTATACTTCCAGCAAGCTTTCCATACGCTACTACGGATCCTGTGAAAGTAATCGCACCAATAAAAATACCAAGAAAGACTTCTGTATCATGTATCACCTTATCGGCTCCAAAATACAATTTGGTAGGGTTGATTTCCTGATTTAAACCAATAAACACTGCTGCTAAACCAACAAAAGAATGTAGGGCTGCAACCAATTCAGGCATCCCCGTCATTTGAACTCTTTGGGCAACAAACAATCCAATAACTGAACCTATAATGAGGCTCGGAATTAAATAATTAGATATACTCATTTCGGGGCCTAATACAGTTGCCAAAATGGCTATAGCCATACCCACAATACCAAACCAGACACCTCTTTTGGCTTTTTCTTGGTTGCTCAGCCCACCTAGAGAGAGGATAAATAATACGCTTGAACCGATATACGCCGCTGTCACTAACTCTGTACTTAGCATAAGAGAACCTCTTAACTTTTTTGAAACATGGCAAGCATTCTTTTTGTAACAAGAAATCCCCCCACGATGTTTATTGTTGCAATCAGAACTGAAATACTAGCAAGTATTTCCACGACAAAATTAGGCGACCCAACCTGCAAAAGTGCGCCTACCACAATAATACCGGATATCGCATTGGTGACCGCCATCAATGGTGTGTGCAATGCATGATTTACATTCCAAATAACCTGAAAGCCAACAAAGCAAGACAAAACAAATACTATGAAATGTTGCATAAATGCTGGAGGAGCATATTGGCCTAAAAGAGCCATGACCAAACCTCCCAGAATTAACACCCCTACTTGAAAGGTACCAGCCTTTCTAGTAGCAGCAGCTTCTTCAATTTTCAATTGCTCTGGTGTTTTTTCTACCACTTCTGAATTTTTTGTAGTTGGCACCGCTTTAACCTTTGGAGCTGGTGGTGGGTACATCACTTTTCCACCATGGGTTACAAGCGAACCCCTAATAATATCATCGTCTAGGTTTACAGCTACTTTTCCATTTTTTTCCGGTGTCAGATCGTCAAAAAGATGTCTGATATTATTGGCATAGAGTGCTGATGATTGTTTTGCCATCCTACTCGGAAAATCCGTATAACCTATGATCGTGACTCCATTTTTTGTTATAACTTTTTTGTCTGCTTTCGTTAAATCACAATTTCCACCTTTTTCAGCAGCAAGATCAACGATTACTGAGCCTGGCTTCATCTTAGCTACCATATCTTTCAGCCATAATTTTGGTGCATCTCTTCCTGGAATTAGCGCTGTAGTAATCAGTATATCAATATCTGGAGCTTGCTCGCGGAAACATTCCAATTGCTTTTTTCTAAATTCGGGACTCGAAGGCGCTGCATAACCTCCTTCGGTTGAGCTACTTTCATCAAAATCAAGAAATAAAAATTCGCCTCCCATAGACTCAATTTGTTCCGCAACTTCAGGCCTAACGTCGAATGCTCTTACCACAGCACCTAGGCCTTGGGCTGCGCCAATTGCAGCGAGACCAGCAACTCCTGCTCCTATTACAAGGACCTTAGCAGGTGGAACTCGGCCAGCAGCTGTTATTTGTCCGGTAAAAAATCGACCAAAATTATTTGCAGCCTCTATCACGGCTCTGTAGCCGGCAATATTTGCCATCGATGAGAGAGCATCCATCTTCTGAGCTCTACTAATCCTAGGGATCATATCCATAGAAAGAGAGGTCATCTTTTTCTTATTCAAGTCCTTTATAAGCTGAGGGTTTTGAGCTGGCCATATGAAAGTGATTAAAATCTGTCCGGCTTTAAATTTTTTTATTTCAGCATTAGTAGGTTGATTAACTTTTATAAGCGCTTCACTGTTTTTAATGAGATCGCTTGAAGACGCCATAACTTTTACCCCAGCTGCTTTATATTCAGCATCAGCAAAGCCTGCACTAGCGCCAGCACCTTTTTCGATCAGACACTTATGACCTAGCTTTGCCAAGAGTTGGGCGCTTTCTGGTGTTAGTGCTACTCTATTCTCGTCTTTCTTATTTTCTTTTAACGCTCCAATAATCATACTGTTCTCTTGAGTTTGTTTTCATTAGCAATTTTTCCCAAAGTCCTCTCCGAGATAAATTGTTTTAGACAAAAAACAATAAGAAAGTCAAATGCAAAAAGCTATCATGTGTCTAACTAGCCTATGCAATAACAAAGTTGTCGAGGGATACTTTGGAGCGGGCGATGAGATTCGAACTCACGACATTTACCTTGGCAAGGTAACGCTCTACCCCTGAGCTACGCCCGCAACAGATTTTTTATACATGGAAAATTGTGAAAAACAAATAAAATTATTAGCATATTCTTTAGGAAGCTAAATTATTAAACTTTCATTTGATAAAGTAATTTAGGGTTGTTAATTACAATA
>CACHJY010000021.1 GCA_902580265.1 uncultured Alphaproteobacteria bacterium | reverse complement strand
TGAAAGATATGGGAAGTAAAGGTTGGGAGTTAGTTTCCGTTTCTTCAAATCCTGTGAGTGGATGTCATATATTCTTTTGGAAACGCCCTCAATTAAAAGATATTAATAATACAGAGGATCAATTGAATTCTGGCATAAAAAAATCAGATGATCAGCATGTTTCAATAAAAGCTGGGGAGCGTCAGTATGGAGCCCCTTTAAACCCCGCTACTAGTAAGTCTAATCAAGAGATTTCTGAATATGATTATAAAAAATTTCCTGAACCACAAGTGGTTATGGTTGTGAAGTATAGACCAAAGGAGGGATGCTTTGATCAGTTTAGAAATGAACTCTACACAAGAGACTACCCAAATGTCATAGAGCGTCATATGGGTTTCAATGAACAAAACGAATTTGTCTGTGTGAGTTTAATGGAGAGCATTGATGCTGCACTCGATTTAGAAGGTGTTGGTACAAGTTGGTTGGACTCCGTAGACGACCTTTTAATCAAATACCCTAATGGCAGTCGCACTGAATCGTTTTCTGGGCCTGTTTGGGGTTGGTATCCTCAATATGAAAATTTGAATAAGTTTAGCAATGAGGCAAAAGCGTTCACCGTCTTAGTCATAAAAATGAAAGATAGTTCCATTGAGCAAGTGAAAGATCTAATTCTTCAACCTTCAATATCACCAAGTAACCTTTTTACCGTTGTTGCTCAATACAAAGATACCGATGACACCTGTATCTACATAGGATTGGATACTCTAGAAAATAAGATAGATGCTAAAAGATACTATTCGAGTGGTTGCAGCAAACCTCTTACGCCTTTAGTTATTCCAGAAATGTCCAGAGAGTTTTTTAGTGACGCTGAAGATTTTGTTTGGGTTAATTCCAAGTATTTTTAACTCGATAAACCTTCGCCCTTACACACTCAACCCAAATTAATAATTTGAGAAGTAACTAAATGCTTAGAAATTATGCCAAAAAGTTCACTTTTTCAACACTAAAGCTTTCTAATATACTTTTCCCTGTAAGGACTTTATTGAAACGATCAGAACTCCGTCGTAATATCTGTGATACCTGAAATAATCTAGGCAAAAAATAAAGCTTACGGAATTTGAGGGATCAAAGATATTGAATGACATCGAAATAATTGAACACATCTGGATTGAGATGTCAGATGGTGTTCGGCTCTCTGCAAAAGTTTGGCTCCCTGTAAATTCAGAAAATCATCCTGTACCGGCCATATTAGAATTTATTCCATACCGCAAACGAGATGCTTATGCTTTGCGAGACCATCAAAATCACGCATGGATGGCGGCGCACGGGTATGCTTGTATCCGGCCTGACATGCGCGGCCATGGAGACTCAGAAGGTATCATGTTTGACGAATATTTGCCTCGAGAACAACAAGATACAGTTGAAGTAATTGATTGGATTGCCAGTCAAAAATGGTGTTCAGGCAACGTAGGAATGATGGGCCTATCCTGGGGCGGTATAGCAAGCATGCAGGCAGCCATCAAACAGCCCCAAGCTTTAAAGGCGGTCATACCCGTTGGAGCATCTGTGGACCGATACTATGACGATGGAGGTTATCTAATTGGTGGATATCCCGGTCAGGGACTTGGGTGGGGTGGAGTGATGTTTGGCTATTGTATCCGCCCGCCTGATCCAGCGGTTGTTGGCGATTCATGGCGTAATATGTGGTTTGAACGACTCAAGAAAACACCTATGTTCGCAGAAAAATGGCTCACACATCAGATACGTGATGAAACCTGGAAACAGGGATCAATTAGTGAAGACTTCGATAAGATAAAAGTGCCTGTTCTAGGCGTCAGCGGATGGAATGACTGTTGGCCAAATACAATACTAAGACTACTTGAAAATCTCGACGCGCCCCGCCGCATGGTATCTGGAGCTTGGGCTCACGTATTTCCTAATCTTGGCGGTCCTGGACCAATGATTGGGTTTTTACAGCTTTCGTTAGATTGGTGGGATCACTGGTTGAAGGGTATTAATAACGGTGTAATGGATAAGCCTGCTTTAATTGCATTTCTTCAGGACAGCCATGACCCTGACCCTAATCCTAGTAAGCGTCCTGGCCGTTGGATTGTTGAAAAAGCCTGGCCAACCAAAAATGTCTCTGCTAAGCGGTTATTTTTGAATCCAGGAATATTAATGGAAGACCAATATAAACCTAATGGATCTGTTAATATTTTTTCACCAGTAAGCCTCGGGATTAAGACGGGCGAATATATGCCGATTTCTGGACCCGCAGAACTTCCTCAAGATCAGAGAAGTGATGACGCGCATTCAGTTTGTTTTGATCATCATCCACTAACGAAACCACTCGATCTTCTGGGAACTACCAAAGTGTACTTACGTCTTTCTAGTGATTGTACCTGTGGTATGGTTGCTGCCCGTTTATGCGACGTAGCGCCAGATGGAGCCTCTACATTGATTACTTTTGGAATACTTAATCTAAAGCAGCGTAATGGACGTGAGGTTATGACCAAAATTACTCCTGGGGAAAGTTTGGATGTGGTTATTCGTCTAAATGACACAGGATGGTCATTAAAGCCAAACCACAAATTAAGACTAGCATTGTCTAGCCAACTTTGGCCGATGGCATGGCCAGTAGCCGAGCGTGCAACTCTAACTCTTTATCTGCCTAATTTTTATCTGGATTTACCAATCAGGACCGCTAATGCTAGTGATGAAATTGAAAACCCTTTCGGGCTACCTGAGGCCGCAGATCAACTTGCTCATGAAACTATACTTCCAGCCAAAGCAACACGTCATGTTCATAACAATATTGAAAAGGGTGAAATTGTTTATATGGTTAAAATTGATGGAGGAAAAACAAAATTTGAAGCCATCGATTTAATCTACGGATCCAAAAGTTCACAAAAATATACTATCGTTGAGGGTGACCCACTTTCCGCGTGTATTGAATATCGATCAGGCTTTAGTTTTCAACGCGGTGAATGGGACGTAAAGACTGAGAGTAAATTAATAGTAACATGTGATGCATCAGACTTTATTCTCAAGGGCCGTATTCTCGGTTTTGAGAATAGCCAACAAGTTTTTAATCGTGGGTGGGACGTGAAAATACCAAGACTAATTTTCTAACCATAAACATAACCTTTAAAATAGCTCTCATTTTTCTTATGAGTTATCAGTAAAATCACGAAAACTATTGTCAAAAGTGTCGTCACTATTTGGAGTAATTGGCTTTAGTGAACTGTTTTGTTGCAAAGATCAGACCTCTTTGATAATCCAAGAAAAGCTTGCTTTAAAAATATTGAGCATACTAAAATAAAGTTATGAATAAGGCACAGGTAATTAAAAAACTCGGCGGGCCTTCAGCAATGGAATGGGCAGACTGGCCACTACCAGACCCCTGTGAGGGAGAAGTGCAAATTAAGCATACAGCTGTTGGTGTTAATTATGCTGATACATATCACAGATCTGGTATACCTCATCCATGGCCGGTACCTAATCCACCAGTTGTTATAGGGTTTGAAGGAGTAGGTATAGTCCAGGGTATTGGAAAGGGTGTAATTGGTTTCAGGGAAGGAGATCGTGTAGCCTATGGCATCCCACCACTTGGTAGCTATTCTGAAGCTCGTAACTATCCCTCAGATAAATTACTAAAATTACCCGAAAATTTAGAGGAGAAAAAAGTAGCTGCATTATTAATGAAGGGTATGACAGCTCACTACCTTCTTCATCGTACTTATAAGGTTAAAGCAGGTGATGTAATATTAGTTCACGCTGCTGCAGGAGGAATGGGGTTATTATTGTGTCAGTGGGGAAAAGCTTTAGGAGCAAAAGTGATAGGAACTGTTTCTAGCCGAGAAAAAGCTGAGGTCGCGCAGGCTGCAGGATGTGATTATCCTGTCGTTCGATCAGAAAAAAAATTCTTGGAGGTAGTTCGTGAGGTTACTAATGGGGAGGGATGTCCTGTAGTTTACGAGGCTATTGGAAAAGAGACGATGCAAGAGTCTTTGGATTGCTTAAGGCCAATGGGTATTTGTGCAGCCTATGGACACGTTTCTGGTCCGCCCGAACCCATTGATGTAATCAAAGATTTGGGTCAAAGAGGCTCTCTTTTTATAACGCGACCAGCAATTATGCATTATGTTGCAAAGCGTTCTGATCTAGAATTTACAGCAAACGGACTTTTTGATGCTATCTCAGCAGGCATATTAGATGCGAATATTAATTATGAATACCCGCTGAAAGAGGCTGTTAAGGCACATGAGGCAATTGAGTCGGGAAAGACTATAGGGGCTACAGTGCTTCTACCATAATTGACCTATTTGGCGGGGTGGTAGGACTCGAACCTACGGTACACGGGATCAAAACCCGTGGGTATTGTTATCAGGAGTTATCAGGTTTCTGATAGCCCTTTAAAATAGTTCTTACACTTCTCATGCGTTATCAGGAAAATCACTAAAAGTGTTGTCAAAAAATTAACTTTAACGGATCGAGCGTATTGATTTTTGCTTATATCACTTTGTAATTATTGATCTTTGCAATGCTTCGATGTAGTGAGTTCTCCAAATACGAATATTGAAAGAATGTAATTGATCAAAAGCACTAAGCCATCTCCTAAAGCGTTCCTTTTTAGGCATTTTTAGGGCATGATTCAATGCATCTGCTACTCCCTCCGGATCATGAGGGTTCACAATCAATGCTTCAGGCAATTCTTCTGCCGCGCCTGCAAATCTTGACAAAATTAGAACTCCTGGATCACTCGCGCGTTGAGACGCTATATATTCCTTTGCCACCAAATTCATTCCATCTCTTAGTGGTGTTACAAGTCCAATTCTACTATTTCTAAAAAATCCCATAAGATTTTTTTGTTGGAATCCTTTATTTAGATACCTTATTGGCGTCCAATCAAAGTCACCATACGCACTATTTATTTTTCCAGCACTAAGCTCTAATTTTTTTCTTATTTCTTTGTATTGAAATACAGAACCTCTTGAGGTAGGGGCTATTTGAAGCAAAGTTGTTGATCTGATGTGTTCGCTATGATTTGTAAGAAGATGATTATATGCCTCGAATCTAAGCTCAAGCCCCTTCGAATAGTCTAGCCTGTCGACGCCAACAATAAGTTTGTCCGTTTTAATGCTCTTGACTAGTCTCTTTACTTGAGGAGAATTATCAGTTCCTTCTGATATTTTTACAATTTTGTTCGTATCTATAGATATTGGAAAATGTTTTACCTTAGACTTTTTACCTAAGGCAAATATTGATCCATCTGGTTCAACTGAGCCTCCTAGCTCACTAATGATATAATCTAAAAAAGTAAGTACATGTTTTCTAGTTTGGAAGCCTATCAAGTCAAACTCTAAGAGAGCACCAACAAGCTCTCGATGATCAGGTAATGCAGTCAAAATTTCTTTTGATGGCCATGGTATATGTAAAAAGAAGCCTATTTTCTGTGTGCATTTAAGCTTTCTCAACTCTCTAGCGATTAATAAAAAATGATAATCATGAACCCATATTAAATCTTCATTATTGAGAAGTTTTTTGATCATTAGGGAAAAAGACTTATTAACCCTTTTATAACTTTCGAACTTTAATTTGGAATAATCCACCAAGTCGAGTCTATAGTGAAAAATAGGCCAAAGTACTTCGTTACAATATCCGTTGTAGTAATTTTCATAATCTTTTTTGGTTAAATCAACAATGGCATAAGTTATTCCTTCATTCCTTTTAACAAGTGGTTTAATATCTTTATTGGTGGTGACCCCTCCACTCCAACCAAACCAAAGGCCGTTTGTCTCCTTCAGCGTATCGAATAATGCAACTGCAAGGCCGCCAGCTGCCTCAGGTTTCTTTTCCTTGGGAAGCATGACTCTGTTAGAAATAACGACTACTCTACTCATAACTCTCCAATTGATTTACCTTGATTTTAGAAGCTGCTTCATTATTTCGTGAACGGATTTAACATTAGGTAAAAAGAAGTTGGCTTTACTTCTTTTATAATTTCCAACACGAACTGACCAGCCACCTTTCTTATTAACGGTTTCAAAACCATCTTCATCGCTTACATCATCACCGATAAAAATGGGTCTCCGCTTTGTAAAAGGTTTAGTTCTCATAAAATATGAAATTGCTGTTCCTTTATTGTAGCTCAGGGGTTTAACTTCCAGAACTTCCTTACCTTTAAGGAAAGTTAATTTAGGTTCATATTTTACGAGCTCCATTATTATTTTATTAATTTCCTTCCTGTCGATCGTTGAATTTCGAAAATGAACAGTTAAATTTGAACCCTTGTTTTCAATCTCAATATTTTTTTTTCCATTAAGTAATTCATCAATTTTAAGGGCAATTCCCTTTATATTTTCAGTATCGGCTTGGTACTCCTTAATTCCGAGTGCATCTCTCAATTGTGCTCCGTGGTTCCCAGCAAGAGGAATTTTATTTTTATCGAAAATCCTATCTAGATCATCTAATGATCTGCCACTTATAAGCCCTAACGCACCTCCAAGTCTATTACGGATGGTATGCAGTTTTTTCTGCAACCTAAAACAAGGTTTGATCAAGCTAGGGCTATTCTCAATCTCATATAGAGTGCCATCAACATCTAGAAATAGAGCTACTTGTTGGATATCCTTCGGAAGTAATTTTACAGTAAATCGTGAAGCCACTTTCAAGGTTTCGTTTTTTTATTAAGATCGACTTATCTAAACACCTTACTAATTCACAGAGACTGGCCTACTACTCTAGAAGCAGATAAGTGTAAAATACGCTAATGATTTAATATTATTAACTAAATTTATTTCTTGCAAATGTTACGTTACGTAAGCCAAGTAATTTATTCATTGGTGAGTATTAAATTTTAGCCATTTAATAGATAGCTTTATAAGATTTTAAGCAACGGTACACAGGATCAAACCCCATGGATATTATTATCAAGAGTTATCAGTTTTCTCATAATCCTTTAGAATAGTTCTTATCGTTCTCATGCCTCTTATGATTTATCGTGAAAATCACGAAAACTGTTGTCAAAACTGTTGTCAAAAAGTTAAGTTTTAAGGATATAAATGGAGTTCTCAAAATGTATGAAGTACAGCTAATGAATTCGTACTTTCCTGCACAAGATGATGCAGATCTACGAGACATTACTATAGGTGATTTTCTCAAGGATACTGCTAACGCTTTTCCTGATAATGTCGCTATGGTTGATATTGATGAAAAAGGCGATGCTTGTTCATCATGGACTTACCAAGAATTATTTTTAGAAGCTAAAAAACTCTCTATAAGCCTCTCCAGTCGGTTCCAAAAAGGGGAGAAGGTCGTGGTATGGGCTCCAAATATACCACAATGGGTTTTTATGGAATACGCATGTGCTTTGTCAGGCTTAGTGCTTGTAACTGCTAATCCTTCATTTAAACAAAAAGAACTGTCTTATGTAATTGAACAATCAGGAGCAGTTGGGCTCTTTCTTATACCTGAATATCGTGGCAATAAGATGGATGAGATAGCAAAGGAAGCTATCAAAGGTAATAAAGTATTAAGAGAAGTAACGGACCTTTATGATAGAGATAAACTATACTCTACAAAAAAAGAAAATGAGCATAGGGCTAAGGTATATCCTAATGATCCCGCTCAAATACAATACACGAGTGGTACAACGGGCTTTCCTAAAGGAGCAGTATTAACACACAAAAGCTTGCTCAATAATGCGAAGATTTATAGTGAAAGAAAACAAATTTCACAGGAATCTGTATGGTCAAATTTTATGCCACTTTTTCATACAGCAGGATGTGCAACAGGAACTTTGGGTTGCTTAACTGCTGCTTGTAAAATGCTTCTTATTAAACAGTTCAATGCAGATATCTTTGCGAAGCTTATAGAACAACAAAAAGTAACAATATGCTTCGCTGTTCCTACTATGTTGTTTGATCTTCTTGAGTCATTGAAGCTAAAACCAAGGGATACGTCCTCTCTTGAGGTGATTTCAACTGGGGGTGCTCCTGTCCCACCTGAATTAGTGACAAGAGTGAGAGAGCGCCTTGGATGTCATTTGTTGTCTGCTTTTGGTCAAACTGAGCATAGTCCAATGATAAGTCTTAATCCCATAGGAGCTACATTTGAACAAATAACACAGACTGCTGGGCAACCTCTCCCTAAAACGGAAGTTTCTATAAGATCATCCGATACCAATGAAGTTTTGGCCTTAGGAGAAGTAGGAGAAATTTGTGCTCGCTCTTACGCTATAATGTCTTGTTACAATGATAATCCTGAAGCTACGCAAAAGACGGTTGATAATGAAGGCTGGTTACATACGGGTGATCTTGGGACCATGGACAAAAATGGTTTTCTAACAATAACTGGACGGGTCAAAGATATGATCATTAGGGGAGGGGAAAATCATTTCCCTGCAGAGATTGAAGCTGTTTTAGTAACTCATCCAGATATCATACAGGTTGCAGTAGTTGGATTACCAGACGAAAAATGGGGCGAAGTGATAGCTGCTTTCTTTACGTCAGAGACCACACCGAAAAAGGAAGATCTTAGGTCTCATGCAAGAAATCATATGTCCGCCCAAAAAACGCCTTCTATTTGGGTTAAGGTTGCAGATTTTCCTTTAACCGGATCAGGTAAAATACAAAAGTTTGAAATAGTAGATAGATATGTCAAAGGTATTTATGGGGATGTCATTTACTAGCGCATTCGGTTAGTGGCTGGGGTGGTAGGATTTGAACCTAAGGTTCTTATTTAATTTTTTGATCAAAAGAAAGATTGCCACCTGCCCAAATTGGTAAATTCTCTTTATCATTGAGCCATTTTTCTTCTTCAGGAGTATTAGCTCTTCCAAACTCTGAATTTCTTTGTGGGTAACGCCCAAATTTTTCTAAAACCTGCCTATGTTGATCTACCGCTTTTTTATTTCTTCCTTCAAATAGACTGAAGTTAGGATAAGCACCAATTGCCATGTCAATTATTTCGCATGCGCGAACAAGGTCGATTATTTCTTCTGAATGAGCCAAAGCCCAGGGAAGTAAATATAGTAGTGCTGGAGGCAATTTTAAAGTTTGTTCGACTTTCTCTTTGCTAACTAGGTCTCGAACGAGCTCGCGTCCTATGTAGTCAAACGAAAAAGCTTCAGCTGTCCCTCGAAAACACGAGCGAGATAGTTGATCTGCTAAAATTACTTTAGCAACCTGGCCTTCAATTGTGAACCATTTATCCTCCACCAAAGTTTGTGGATCTGCTTTCAATTCGCGAATAACAGATGAAAATGGCTTGCAAATATCGTCTAAAGCAGTTCCACTCCTAAACCATATGCCTAATAGTGGTTCCACTGTTTCATCGTAAAAAAGGCTTTTCCTCTCGTTAGGATTATTAATATCGCAGCCACACATATAATTTAAAACACTACTTGGAGAACGAGGATTATTAAGAGCTTTGAGGACTGCGGGTTTTTTACTAAATTGCTCAGGGGTAAGTTCGTCTGGTAACATCATTTAAAATTCTTTTTTAATAGTGTAACATAAATCAATCAATTTTCTATCGCGATCAAAGGAGTACAGATGCGTGCGATTGGTTTAATGAAGCATGGCGGACCTGAAGTGCTAGAGCTTATTGAAGTGCCTGAGGTAAAAGCTGAAGCGGATGAAATACTAGTGCAGGTGTTTTGCGCAGCTATAAATCCCACAGATATCTTAGCTCGTAATGGAGGTATAGCAGAAAGACAAAAACCTTATGATCCTCCGTATGTTCCGGGAATGGATATTTCTGGGAAAGTAGTGGAGGTTGGAGAAAACGTCAAAACTCATCTCAAAAAAGGCGACGCGGTCATGGCAATGGTCATACCAAATGGTCAACACGGGGCATACCGCGAACAAATTTCTCTCAAATCAGGAGCAGTGGTTCCAATTCCCAAAGGGGTCAGTTTTGAAGAAGCATGTACTTTACCAATGAATGGATTAACGGCGAAGCTTTCTCTAGAACTTTTGAACTTAAACTCAGGCGATAAGTTAGCAGTTACTGGCTCTGCAGGAGCCTACGGAGGTTACATTATCCAAATTGCAAAAACTTTAGGTTTATATGTGATAGCAGATACGTCAGAAAAAGATCAAAATTTAATTAAATCACTTGGTGCAGATCTATTGCTTCCAAGAGGATACGAGTTTATTAAACATATATTGGAACGGTTTCCCGAAGGCGTAGATGGCTTAGCAGACGGTGCTTTATTAAATGAAAAAGCAGTTGCCGCAGTCAAAAATGGAGGCTCCTTTACCGCGGTACGAGGTTATCATGGGACAGGTGAGCGTGATATAAATTTTACGCAAACATGGGTAAGAACTCAAGATTGCATGTACGAAAAATTGGATGATTTAAGGAAGCTTGTAAACGCAAACAAAGTTTCATTGAGGTTAGCCGATACATTTAGGCCGTCTCAAGTGTCGGAAGCACATAAACGATTTGAAGGTGGCGGGGTCAGAGGCCGACTTGTAATAAAATTTTATTAATTTTAACGAGAACGCGACCCTTGTTTTAAAACTTTTCATAGCTCTCGGAATTTGAAGAATATTTTTAAGGGACAGCAAAGTTATCTTATTTTAGGATATGGCTAGGGTGGTAGGATTCGAACCTACGGTACACGGGATCAAAACCCGTGGATATTGTTATCAGGAGTTATCAGTTTTCTCATAACCCTTTAAAATAGTTCTTATCCTTCTCATGCTTCTGATTGATTATCAGTAAAATCACGAAAACTGTTGTCAAAAGTGTTGTCAAATATATTGATTTTAAGCTTGCGCATATAGAGCCACTATGCATTGCATAGTCGTAAAACTATCATCCATCAATGCCCTTTAATGACTTTATTAATTCTTCTCTTACCCAATACTCTCTTCTAGCCATAGGGCTTGTCTCAATTTTTCGAAGAAGATCTTCTAGTGAAATTTTATTTTTTTCTAAAAATTCTTTATACATTTGGCTACTTGATATCTTTTCCCCATTGATGGCCTCAATATATATCAGACACAACTGTCCCCAAAATTCTAGGAACTTATCAGATGATATCATTTCTTTGGCAAGCTCTTTAGCATCTTTAATTCGATTAGCTTCCAAGTACGACGCGAAGAGAGCTAATTTCAAGACTGAAGGACCGTAGGGTGCAACTTCAAGGGCTTGCTTATAATAAGTTATCGCCTCTTCTGGTTTTGCTTGCAGCCTGTAGACATCTGCAACAGTCTCTAAAACGAGATAATTATCCTCACCATATCTCAAAGCTGTTCTAAGCAAGGTTTCATCAAATTTTAATTGAAATCTTTTTTTCAAAGTGGCTTTGAAGGCATAAGCTGGAGCATTTCCTGGGTCTAACTCAAGAGCTCTAGAATTCGCTTTAAAAATATCTTTTATTTCGACATTACTATTTTCTCTATATGCTCCAAGTTGTCTGATCAAGCTTCTCGCATATAAATAGTTAGCACCTGAGCTGTCTGGATTTTTTTCCAAGATCATCCGAAATGGTTCAGAGTGGTTTCTTTCTATTGATGTTCCTTCTTTAAGTAGAGCAACTCTTAATCTGAGGATTTCTAAAAAATCTTCAGAATTAACGAAATGTTTTTCTAAGTATTGAGTAGCTTCTTCTCCCATCGTCAGTTTAGAAAGTATCATCCGTCGAACAGAAAATTCTATTTCATCTAATGTGGAGAATAGATCACTTTTAGAAAATTCATAATTTGCTGACCATAAGATTTTTTCTTTTCTTACATCCAGTAATTCCAAACTTATTCTAAAGTTTTCTTCCGAACCGAGTGCACTACCACTCAAAATAAAACTAGCTCCGGTCTCTCGATACAAATCTTCCACCGTTTGAAATTTTTCTTTTAATACATAGCTTTTCTGTCTCGGAACAATGTTAAGCATAACTGTAGATGAAATAGACGAGATAAGGTGATCTATAATGCTCTTTTTCATAGACACCGTATCTGAATTATCTGACATATTATCAAAAGGAAGAATTAATAAGGTTTTACCTAAAATATTTTCTTTTGGTGTATCTATCTGTATAGCCAATTTTTGTGGATCAGTTTGGAAACTGAAGAAGTAAATTAATCCACCGATAGTTATAACCAACAAAGTTGCGACTGCAGTAAAGATTCGAACTGAGGAATTTTCATTGCTTTTTATCGTTCTTTTTTGAGAAGGATCAAGTAACAAGTCAAAAGCATGGAATTGGTTTTCTTTTACTTTCTGCTCTCCTAAGTCACTAAAAAGGAACTTTGTTTTTTTGTTTACCAAGTCATAAACACTCTTTGAAAGGCATATACCATTTGGTTGAGCAAGTGCTTCTAAACGCGCCGCAATATTTACACCATCTCCATAAAGATTACTATCCTCTTTAACGACATCACCCATATTTATGCCTATACGAAATTGGAGATTTATAGGACTTTGCCTGTTATCATTTCTTTCTTTAATTAATTCCTGAAATTCAGAGGCACAAACCACAGCAGACACTGCGCTGGGAAACTCTGCTAATACGGAATCTCCAGCTGTATTAAAAATTGTTCCTCCGTGTTCTTCAAATAGTTTCTCAAGAATTTTTTTACAGGCTCTGAAGCTTTTTAGTGTCTCATCCTCATCTTGCTCCATATGTTTGGAATACCCAACGACATCTGTTGCAAAGATCACGGCTATCTTTCGTTCTATCTTGTCGTCTGTCATGAAGATATATTTTTAAAAAACAACATACCTCTAACTTATACATTAGCTGTCGGCTCTTCAATAAGCATGAGAGTTTTTTTTGTCTTTATCGGAATAAAGGGAGTGGCCGGGGTGGTAGGATTCGAACCTACGGTACACGGGATCAAAACCCGTGGATATTGTTATCAGGATTTATCAGGATTCTCATAACCTTTTAAAATAGTTCTTATGTCTCTCTTGTTTCTTATGCATTATCAGGAAAATCACGAAAAGTGTTGTCAAAAGTGTTGTCAAAAATAGGTGACCAACATCCATTTCTGCAAAAATCGCCGATCAAGTTTACCCTAGTCAACAATATGCTAAACTGTGACGATGGTTCGTTGTGAACGATTTGTGGGGTTGTGTGGGTTTTTCTTAGTACGGAATTCCCTCATCAACTCTCTTCATTTTTATTTGATTCCCATCAAGGTTTAACTTTTTCACTACAGGGTGTTTTTCATCAACAACCCTCCAGTAAGGAAAATTTTCATCATCTTTATGCTGTTCAATTGCCATTCTTAGAAATATCCCAGTTGTTACTGGACAAGTATTATCTGCCCCAGCTTTTAATGCTAGTCCACGCCTTAGTTCTTTAATATTTAAATAAGAACCCTTGGGTATCGTAAAAATAAACTCTGAAATTTTCTCTGGCGAAGAGATAAGCATTTTCTCGCCAGCAGAAATATCGGAAAACCCTTTATCTAGAATTTTTACAATATTTCTACTCAATAATTATCTCCTAAAATCCACACAACCCCATCATTCGACTGTGACTGTATACTATTAAATCGCGATTTAACGTGTTCACTCCATATTCATATGTTCTCTATGAACGCTAGAGTCATTTAATACAATCTGAAATAACTTACACAATGTTATATTTACTCATTTAATACTTTTTATACATTAGTATTTGTTTCCATATTGATACCTCATCAAATAGAGTCCATTCACGTCTGATCTTTGGTTCCCCTTGAATTAATTCTCCATACTCTGCATGTGTAATGCCAAGGACAAAAACTTCTGCACCGGTTGGCTCACTGAATGCCCCAAATCCATCGTGTTTTCCATGAAGAGACCACCGAACTGCAGCACGAGGAGGCATGTTTTTGTCATCACGCCCAATAACATGGTGAACTTTAAATTTTGCATGTGGGAAGCTAGATCTGAGACCAGTCCAAAAACTATCTGCTCCTTTAAAACTGCGAGTAGTAATGCCTCCTGGATATTCCAGTTGAGCAGAGCGATCGTATTCATTAAATATAGTATCTAACTCGTAATGCATTATTTTTTCAATTGTGCTGGCAAGGCGTTGCCCCCAGATATTAGTATTGCCTTTTCCTAAATAAGGGCCAACGGCATCATTTGCAGGCGTATAAGGTTTAATGCATTTTTTTGGACCACCTTCACGTTCGATAAGATTACTTGCATAATCTTTTGGATCTAAACCCAATTGACGAACTATTGCACCCTGATCACGAATTAACCATTCGTCGTCAATTTTATTATTAGTAGCATGACAGTCAGCAATAATTCGGTATTGTAGATATTTTCCTGATGGAGCTCCATAAAGGCCATGATATGTGTGTGTGGCAGTAGATATTAGACGGTGTGATGAAAGCATGCCTTCTCCCTCTGCAGTACACCAGATCACATCCTCTCCCAGCAAGGTACGATCGGGAAATTCTGCTAATGTAGCCATGGTTGCAGCAATGACATTGTCATTGCCAATTACCACTGAGGCAGGTGAACGCACCACTATATCATTTGCATAATAATCATTAAGCTTTGCAATTTTGCGTTCTTCCCAAATTTCTTTTGTTATACCTAAAATATAGTGTGGAAAGTTTCTAAATTTTGGATCGAATCCTTTCATGGTCAATGCCTCATCATTTAATACTCTCCTATTGGGAAAGATAATCTACCTTTTATGCGGGCCTTATTGAATTCATTCATACGTGCAAAGACATCAATATTTAGTTGATTGTAGACATCTAAAAGATCTACCATTACCCAGTTTTCACGAATTTTACCCCTTTCAATACGCCAGAAATCAAGCGATTTCATTGTTATACGTTTTCCTGTTGGCGCTATTCCCATCCAACCGTCATTAGTTATTGTCTGTATCATGTTAGGCCAGCCAGTGACTGCAGCATAATCTTTATCACCAAAAAAATGATATGTTATTTCATCCACATATTTTCCTCTGTCTGGCATAGCATTAATAAATGGAATTTGATGCCAGTTTCTAAAGCCAGCAATTCCACGTGCAGTCCCAATACCAGCTGGCCCATACCAGTTAACTCTGTCATCCCAAAAGTGGGGCATTTTCATTATATCTACATCACCTTGTGAAGGATGTTTTTTCATATGTTGAAGCATAGTCTTAACAAGGTCACACGATGCAATAGAATGTTTATCATCCCAAGGCCCTGAAACTAAGCCATCGTTAGTAGCTGGACCTGGAATACAAAACTCTAATCCCAAAGAAGGCGCCATTGGCCAAGCATTAGCCTGGATCATAACCTCAGGAATATCCCAGAGTGCCTGAACCTCTACCACTCGCCCTTGTTCAAATCGGTAAAATTCGTGAAACCTCATGTGTGTCAAATGACCAGTTGGCGGAATATCAAGCCAAGGCCCAACAAATGTACCAACATAATGGCCACCACATCCAATCCAGTTATCACCATGCTCAGTCCGTCCACCGATTACGATCCAGTCCCGCCGCTCAAGATCTGGCATTGCCTCAAATAATGGCGCATAGCAAGTATCAAAAAAGTCGTCCGGACCTACTAAATCGCCAAACGGGTATGGCATGTGGACAACTGCGTCAGTCAGCAATAAATCATTAAGTGCATTCCGAACACCTACCTCTGTGAAATCGGCCTGTGCTTTACGGAGCTTTGCAATAATTTCTTTATTTGTTGAGTTTATGTCATCCTTGACTTTATTGTTATTCATTTATCTAACCCTTAACCGCTCCAGCAGTTAATCCACTTACAATTTGACGTTGAAAAAACAGAATTAACACCAATATTGGTGCCGTTACTGAGACTACGGCGGCTACTGCATACATTACCTTACCTTCAACCTGTGTGGTGCCAAGGAAGCTATTTATAGCGGGAATGATCGTCTCATTTTCTTCACTGAGAAGCATTACAGTTACTGTGAAGTCGTTATAGGCTAAAAGAAAACTAAAAAGCCCTGTAGTTATGACCCCAGGCCACATGACCGGAACAATAACATACCGAAATGCTTCAAAACGTGTGCAACCATCGATCATTGCACTTTCATCCATATCTTTGGGTACGTTGAGGAAGAATGAATGTAACATCCAAATGGTAAATGGCTGGTTCATTGCAACGAGTACAATAATGGTGGTTGGTAAATACCCCCAAATATTCCATTCAAAAAACGGTAGTAGATATCCAGATACTAACGTGATGTGTGGCATTGCACGGAAAACTAGAGCGGCCATCAATATCCAAAAAGCGTAACGAAATCCAGAACGTGCCAGAGCATAGCCACCCAGTGTTCCAAATGTGAGAGAAATTATAACAGTAAAAAACACTACTATCCCAGAGTTAAGAAAATTCTTCCAGAAACCTTCAATTATCCAGGCACCGTAATACCCGGAGCCAGTGAATGCATTACCAGTTTCTCTCGCGGTGTTAGTTCCCCAAAGTGCATACATCCAATCTGCTTTTGAAAAAAAATCAGATTGAACTTTGAAACTACCCCAGAATGTCCAAAGGAAAGGGAAGGCAGCTATTAGCAGCCATAGAGCAACTAGGCTAAATGAAAGGACGCTAAAAAATTTGATAGGAGTACGTGCTGTTCTTGTCATGATAGTAGTTTCATAGCCTCCTAAGCTTAAAATCTCGCCAATTACGGATCAGAACTGGTGTCAACAGGAAGATTACCCCAATAATTGTCAAAATCGATGTTGCCCCAGCTGATCCATAAAGGGGGTTTCCACTCTCACGAAGATCATTAAAAATGATCCAGCTAAGTGACCGAGCGTGTGCTTCAGCTGAAAAGCTTACAATCGGTTCAAAGACTCTAAAGTTATCCATCAACAGCATCAATGTAACAAAGGTAATCAATGGTACTAGGTGGGGGACTACGACGTAAACTGTGCGCTGCCACTTTGTAGCTCCGTCAATCTCAGCAGCCTCTAGCGTATCAACTGGGACAGTTTGGAGACCAGCATAAAACACTATAAAACTAAATGGGAGCGTATGCCATATTCCGTAGACAATTAACATAGTCCAGGTCAACCCAGTTGAAGCTTTGAGGCTTAGGTCCGGATCATTGAAAATCAGTTGAATAGTGGCCCCAATAATTCCATCTCCATCAACCATCCAAAATAAAATCAAAGATCCAACCAATGGTGTTACTAGGAACGGCAAAAGTGAGACAAATATGGATGGTCCCTTTATTATATTTGGTAAGCCGTTGACCCCAATAGCAATTGCCAAACCCAGTAGCAAAACCAACGGCGTAACAACGGCAGTATACGTTAATGTGAACATTAAGGCACCATAGAAAGGAAGATCTAAGACTTCGTTTAGGAAGCCACTAAAGGTCCGTGAGACTGCCCAAGCATTACCAACTTCAGCAAATGCTAGATGTGAGCGGTTTAGATAAGTACCTATGCCATTAAACTTACCTAACGGTGAATCTTGACGAAGCTCCTTGGTTGCTTCGATATCCACTGAAGTTGTCTCCCTACAGCCAAAAGGACCACAATTTTTCGACAAAACTAATACCTGGTCATGCTGTATAAAAAGAGATTGCACAAAAGCGGAACCTATAGGAATTGCAATGAATAAAATCATTGCCGAAAGCGTAGGTAGTATGAACCAAAAAAAAGTACGGTGCTTCACTCTTTACATCCGTTTTTAAACAAAAACACGGTGGGGGGGACTGGAGTTTTAATGATCCCCCTCACCAAGGTTTCTCCAGTTAAACCAACCTACTGAAGAAATCCTTTTTCTTTTGCAGCTGTCACATAAGCTGCTTCGACATCTGCAAGGGCTTTTTCTGCACTTTCGTTACCTTTAAGGAACTCTGATAATTCTGAGCCTAGCGCATTGTGCAACAACCCAATTTGTGGAAGCATTGGGTATGGAACCGCACCACCTTGAGCAGTCGCAGATACGCCTTCCGCAGCCGCACCCGGCTTAAAGCCTTCGAGCAACCAAATTGCATCATCGTTATTGGCGGCAACCATATCCGAGTTCAATGAGCTTGCCAGAGCGGCAAATGTAGCTTCTGCTTCTGCATCCGATACGTTTTTCGAAATAGTAAAACCATCCCACCACAGTGTCGCACCGGGTATACCACCTGGCTTAACTGATGGAGCTGAAGAAAGAACAGTATTTGATGTCACTTGTTCTGATGACCCTTCATCATCCAAAATCACCGATCCTCGAGATCCCCACATAATTCCTAGTGCAGCCTCTCCAGCTTCCCATATTGCCTGAGTTTCATTGGAGGCCTGTGTTAAATGATCGGGGTGTGCATATTCAACTAACGCCTTGAGCGTGTTTAAAGCTGCAATACCGGCTGCACTATTAACAGTAGGTTCAGCGGTACCAGGCTTAAAGAACTCACCTCCATGCGCAAGGAAAACTAGGTTAAACGACTCACCAACATTCCATCCTGTTTTCATATTCATAACGATTGGATATTCCATGATACCCGCTTTACGAATAGCTTGGGCTGCGGCAATCATCTCACTGTACGTGCCAGGGATACTATTTATGCCGGCTTTTTCAAGAATATCCTTACGGGAGAATAGATGTTGTGAGTTGGCCATGAAAGCAACAGCCATGATGTTGTCATCAATCGTAATCATTAGATTCTTTGGTAGATCAGCTCCATATTTTTCAACCAAATCATTAAGAGGACGAACTAAGCCATCGTTCATAAGCTGTGTTAGGGTAGAATTTGCTACAATAACGCTAGTATACTCAGCTGGATTTGGTGTTAGAGCAGCATTCATTATTTGACGTGCTTCTGTTGTATGATTCCGTGTGAACTCTGACGCGCTAGCTGCACAATTTTCCTCAGCTGTTCCAGCGACAGCATGTATAGCAGGGAAGTCACTAGCAAGAATTCGAATTGACTGTCCAGAAGGGCCACAGTCTTTAGCAAATGCCGCCGAGCAAATTAAGGTAGCTACGGCACTTGTCAGAATTAATTTTTTTAAAAACATCTTTTTTCTCCATTTTCCTCGATTGCACTATTAAAAACTAGAAAACTTTTTCTCGATCTAGACGTGGATTCTTCTCTAGAGTCGATAATTGATACAAATACTAAAAAAAAATAGACCATTTCAGACTTTTTATATAATGAATTAGGTATATGACAGATATAAATGACATTAATATCAGACTAATTGATAGCACAATGCTACTCGTTTTTCTTAGAACAATGCGGCATAAAAAGGCCACAGCAGTAGCAATAGAAATGGGGTTAACACAACCAGCTGTCAGCCACGCATTAAAGCGACTTCGAATTCTATTTAAGGACCCATTATTTCTGCGTCGTGCCCATGGATTGGAGCCAACGGCACTTGCACGCGAATTAGAACCAAAAGTTGAAAATATAATCCGCTTAATTTCACAAACAATTGAGGGATCAGAGCAATTTTTTCCAAATTCAGCAACAACAGATTTGCGGATCGGTGCATTTGATTATGAATTAACCAACATCATTCCTAAACTTGTTGCTAAGCTACGTTTAGTCAGTCCAAACATAAATATACATGCCTTCCCACTCCACAGCGATGGAGCAATTCACGCATTATCCCAGGGGCAAATCGATCTTTCAATTGGCTACTTCAATTTTCCAACACGAGGAAGAAAAACCTATATTGCTGAAAAACTTCACAGCGAACATTATGTTTTAGCTGCTCGCAGAGGTCATAGCATATTTAAAGGAAAGCTAACTCTTGAGAAAATCGCTAAAGAAAAACACCTTTTAATATCCCCTTATGGACGAATTAAAAATTTATTAGATCATGCTTTGGATCTTCAAGGCTTAAAAATAGACATTCAAACAATTGTTCCATCACTTTT
>CACHJY010000020.1 GCA_902580265.1 uncultured Alphaproteobacteria bacterium | reverse complement strand
GATACTGGAATTGCGTTTACAGAGATTGACGGCTCTTGGAGCAACCGAGATAGGTAGTGAGCTAGAAGACTTAGCAGACAAGATACGAATTTGCCTTGATATTTTAAAGTCAAGAGAAAGAATAAGAAGTATAATCTCTTCAGAGCTGTTAGAAGTCAGAGAAAGTTATGCAGTGCCGAGAAGATCTCAAATTCAAGAATTTGAAGGCGACTTTGAAGACGAAGACCTTATCGAAAAGGAAGAGATGGTCGTAACAGTTACAAGAGAAGGGTACATTAAAAGAACAGCATTATCTGAATACAGAGAGCAAAAACGTGGTGGCAAGGGTACTCAAGGAATGAACACAAAAGAAACTGATGTGGTAACTAATTTATTCGTTACGAACACACATACTCCTCTGTTATTCTTTTCTTCTGATGGTTTTGTTTATAAGCTTAAGACTTGGCGTTTGCCACAAAGTGGCAGGAGCTCGAAAGGTAAAGCTATTGTAAACCTGCTACCAATAAATTCTTCAGCAAGAATTACAACCATTTTACCAGTTGAAGCAGAAGAAGAAACTTGGAAAGCACTTCAAATATTTTTTGCAACTTCTACAGGCAATGTTCGGAGAAATGCATTGTCAGATTTCACAAACGTTAAAGCAAACGGGAAAATCGCAATGAAATTACCCGAAAATACAACGCTTGTTGGTGCACAGATTTGTAAGAATGATAACGATGTCCTGCTCACCACGGCAAAGGGAAAGGCAATTCGTTTTAATACCGAAGATGTCAGAATCTTCAAAGGACGTGACTCTATTGGAGTCAAAGGAATAACTTTAAAGAAAAATGACACAGTAATATCCATGGCCATATTAAAGCATGTAAAGGTCAGTACAGACGAAAGATTAGCCTATTTCAAAATGAGAAGAGCAATTACCGGTGAAGATAATGGTCTTGAAAATGGAGAAGACTCCACACTAGTTTTAAATCAAGAAAGATATGTTGAGTTGGGAGCTTTAGAAGAATGGATTTTAACTATAACTTCACAAGGTTTTGGCAAAAGGTCTTCTGCCCATGAATACAGAAGATCAGGACGTGGGGGTCAAGGAATTACATCAGCTAATCTTGAAAGACGGAAAGATAGTATCATAGCCTCTTTCACCGTTGAAGATGATGACCAAATAATGCTTGTCACTTCTACGGGCCAAAGTATACGTTGCTCAGTTTCTGAAATATCAAGGCAGTCAAGAAGCGCATCTGGTGTAAAGGTATTTGACACCAAGGGAGATGAAAATGTTGTATCTGTGGCTTGGATAGCAGACACATCAGATGACCCGGATTAAATGAAAAAGAAAAAAGTGGCTATAGTTGGTGGTGGACTGGCTGGAAGTGAAGCGGCTTGGCAGCTAGGTCTCATGGGAGTTCCCTCAAATTTATATGAAATGAGACCAAGTAAAAAAACACCTGCACACAAGACCTCGTTTTTAGCAGAGTTAGTTTGCTCAAATTCCTTTAGATCAGATGATGACGCCAATAATGCTGTAGGACAATTACATTGGGAAATGAGAGCTGCTGGTGGACTCATTATTTCAATGGGTGACGAGGCGCGTATACCCGCAGGAAGTGCCATGGCAGTTGATCGTATGCAATTTTCGTCAAGAATAACTCAGAAAATAAAAAATAATGCATTTATAAGTATAATACAAAAAGAAATTACAGACTTAAAAGAATTAACCGAAGACCACGTAATAATAGCATCAGGCCCCCTCACATCAAATAACCTAGCACAATCTTTGATAGAACTAACTGGGTCAAAAAATTTATATTTTTATGATGCTATAGCACCAACAGTTTACGCAGAATCAATCAACTATGAGAGTACATGGTTTCAATCTAGATATGATAAAGGAGACAGCATTGAAGAAAAGGAAGCTTATCTTAACTGCCCTATGACAAAGCAGGAATACTATGAGTTTGTCTCTCAAATCTCCGAAAGCGATAAGGCGGACTTTAATGATTGGGAAACCGATGTGCCATTTTTCTCTGGTTGTTTACCTATTGAGGTAATGGCATCAAGAGGCAAGGACACGCTTAGGTTTGGACCTATGAAACCAGTAGGGCTAACGAATCCAAAGAGTAACATTAAACCATTTGCTGTAGTTCAGTTGAGAAAAGAAAACAAGGAAGGTACTTTATTTAACATCGTAGGATTCCAAACAAAAATCAAGCATTCTAGGCAAGCAGAAATTTTAAGATCAATTAATGGTCTGCAGGAAGCAAGGTTTGCTAGGTTAGGTGGAATCCATAAAAATACTTTTTTGAATTCACCGGTTATTTTAGACAATCGCTTTCAACTAAAATCAAATCCTAATATCAGCCTTGCTGGGCAAATCACAGGCGTCGAAGGATATGTCGAGAGTGCCGCTATTGGGTTACTAGTAGGACGAATTGTAGGGGCAAGGCTTTTGGGTGAAGACTTAATGTTACCTCCACCAAATACTGCCTTAGGATCCCTTGCTCATCATTTGATTACACAAAATGATGACTTTCAACCAATGAATATAAATTTTGGGTTGTTCAAATCTAACACAAATAATCTTAAGGGGAAAAGAAACAGGCGTGAAAGGTATTCATTGTATACATCAATCGCGAAGTCGAGTTTTAAAAGTTGGCTGAAAGCACAAAGTATTTTCTAAAGAAGTTCTGTAAAGAAACACGATTTAGACCCTGTATGACAGGCTGCACCGGTTTGCTTGACCTCAAAAAGGACGGCATCTTTATCACAATCAATATGTATTTTTTTTATTTCTTGAATGTTACCTGAAGTCTTTCCTTTTACCCAAATCTCACGCCTAGACCTTGACCAATAGGTTGCTAAGCCACTTATAAAACTCTGAATTAATGAGTCTTTTGAGCCCCAAGCAAGCATAAGAACCTGTCTACTCTCATAATCTTGTGCCACGCACGGAATTAAACCTTTATCATTAAACTTCAAAGACTCTAATTTTTGTTTAAATTTGATCTCATTCACTTTATAGTCCTCTTGTCTATACTAAGAGGACTTTCTAACACACATGGATTTATACACAAATAATATTTTAGAACTTGCTTCAACAATACCAGTTACAACCAGGTTAAAGTACCCAGACGTCAGTGTTACCAAGAGAACAGCGATATGCGGATCAAGCATTACTTTGGACTTAAATATTGTGAACTCCAAGATTATAGAAGTTGGTCTTGAAATAAAAGCGTGTGCACTTGGTCAGGCATCAGCTTGCATTTTTGTAACCCATGCGATTGGAACTGATATTGACGCGATAACGGAACTGAGAAAAAACTTAAAAACATTCCTAGATACAGGAACCTTTCTAATAAAAGATCCATTTACTAGATACAAGTACTTCGAGCCTGCTCAAAAAGTTCCATACAGACATGACTCGGTTCTACTTATTCTTGATGCTACAATTGAAGCATTGCAAGAAGTTTCCGGCTTAAAAACAAAAGGTAACTAGTCCATATAAAAAAAGTGATATTCCAATAATAATCAAATTAACAATATCTGCTACTAAACTTCTTTCTAAAATTAAAAAAGGTATTTTATTTTTCATTACAATCTCCTAGATTTCTAATATAGAACATATAAAGAACATGTAAAGAACAAAATGGAAACAAAAATAATTTTATTGTCGTTTTAATACTGAGGTTTTAGCGTCTTTCGCTAGTTTGTACGCCTCCAAGAATAGCTCTGGTTCTTCAGTTGCTTCAGACAACATAAATATTTTATGACCTGATTGCATTGTTCCTAGCAAATCTCCAGAGCCTCGGAGAGACATATCTTTTTCGGCAATCTCAAACCCATCCTGCGTCTCTCTCATAATTTTAAGTCTCTGAATGGCTTGATCTGAAAGGTTTCCATCATACATCAAGAAGCAATATGATTTTTTATCACCCCTACCAACTCTTCCTCTAAGTTGGTGTAACTGTGAAAGACCAAATCTATTAGCATTTTCAATCACAATTGCTGTGGCATTTGGATTATCTATTCCAACTTCAATAACAGTGGTTGACACTAAAATGTCAATTTTTCTTTCGTTAAATTTTTTTAGTTCACTTTCCTTATCCTCACTAGGCATTTTCCCATGAATTAGACCAACCTTAAACTGGCTAAATTCTTTTCTTAAATACACAAATCTATCATTTGAATTAGAGAGATGATTATTTTCATTCTCCTCTATTAATGGACACACCCAATAAACCTGCTGACCTTCAGACATCTGCTTAGCTAATTTATCCAACAGCTTTCTAATTTTTTTTTCTGATATGGTAAGCGTTTCGATACTCAGCCTGTTTTTTGGTTTCTCCTTGATTGTTGTCAAATCACGATCACTAAATACTGTCAAAGCTAAAGATCTGGGTATAGGTGTTGCACTCATTATAATTGAGTTAACGTTACCTTTTTTTTCCAATCTAAATCTTTGCATTACTCCGAACTTATGTTGCTCATCAATTACAGCTAAGCGAAGGTTATAGAAATCTACATTTCTTTGAAAAAGAGCGTGTGTACCAATAACGATTTTTGCTTCTCCACCAGAAATCAAAAGCAACTTCCTTTCCCTTTCACTTCGAGTGTCAGATCCTGTTAAAATAGTGATATTTAATTTATTTATCTCTTGTACTCTCAATACGTCTTTCAGTGATTTCACATGTTGCATTGCAAGTACCTCTGTAGGAGCCATAATTGCAACTTGATGCCCTCCTGAAACTACAAACATTGCAGCAAGCAGGACAACAATAGTTTTGCCACTACCAACATCGCCTTGAAGCAAACGATTCATTTTAGGCTCTGATTCAATATCATCTAAAATTTCGTAAAGCGCATTTAGCTGACTTTTAGTAAGCTGGAAAGAGAGATTATTAATTAAGTTTTTAATAAGAGCTTTATCCCCCTGAACTTTGAACCCTAATTTTTTCTTAGCAGTACGTCTGAATTTATCCAATTTTATATGATGCGCATAAAATTCATCAAAAATAAGCCTCTCTCTAGCTTTTAAAATACAGGATATGTCTTTATTATCCTTGGGCATATGGATTAGACTTAAAGCCTTTAAAAAACTGGGCCAGTTTTTATCTTGAATAAATTTTTTAGGATACCATTCCGCAATTAATTTAAAATCATTTATTACATTGCCGACTGTTTTCTGTAAAAATTTATTTCCTAAACCATATACAGAAGGATAAATGGGTTCAATTTGAGGGATTTTAAAGACTTCATCTGGTTTAACGGAATAATCGGGGTGTATCATAGTCAACTTACTCCCATCGAGAGTTAGCTCCCCAGAAATCATTACATTTTTACCAGGCGGATAATAATTATTCAGCTGAGCCTTGTTAAAGGAAAATAATATAATTATTAGAGAGTTACCGTACGTTTCAGCTAATATTCTAAGTGGCGAGCGTCTACTTTTTGGGTAAATATGCTTTTTAATTGAAACTTCTATGGTCACAGCTCTAGGGAGCAAACTTTTATCTACTTTAAACCAACGGTCTCTACGTTTATATTTTCTAGGGAAAAGAAGGAGGAGGTCAAGTACGGACTCGATGGACGCTTGTGAGAGTGTTTTGCAAGACTTAGGACCAATGCCTTTAAGGGTAGAAACACTTTCCAATAAATAGTCTTGACCCATACTTTTTAGAAGATCCTTCATAGACTAAAATCAATTAAAACTTTAAATTCTTCCTCATAAATTTGCTTTACACCTAATTCATCTGCTTTTTTGACTTTTGAACCTGGGGCTTGACCAACTACTAAGAAATCTACTTTACTAGATAGGGCTGTTAGAACCTTTGCCCCTTGTCTCTCGCAAATCGACTTTAACTCCGCTCTCGAAAAAGCATTAAATGTACCTGTTAGAACCAACTTTTTATTAGTTATAGCTGTTTCAATTTTACTTAATTTAATGAACTTTTCTATTTTTACGTAATTTAGTAAATCCTCTAGTTTTTCTCTCTCTTTAAAATCTGAAAAGAAACCTATAAGAGAAGTAACCATTAGCTGTCCAATTCCCTCAATTTCAAAAAGAAATTGCCTATCATTTTTTGAAATACCAGCTTTAATAGCATTATAAAAATCATCCCATGATCCAAAATAACCGGCTAAAATTAGTGATGCATTTTCTCCAATATGGCGAATACCCAGAGAAAAAAGAAAACGGTCGAGTTTTATAAATTTCGCTTTCTCAATGGAATGAAATAGATTTTTAAGCGATTTTTCACCCCAACCTTTTCCAAGAAATTCAATCAAATTCAATCCATGTTTTGACTTTGATTCTAATCGGAAAAAGTCGGCGGGTTGTTGGATTAGGTCTTTTTGATAAAACTCTTCAATAATTCTTCCCCCAAGACCATCAATATTAAAAGCTTTTTTAGAAACAAAATGCTTTAAACCTGCAATCACCTGTGCCTCACAGCGCTGAAAATTATAACACCTTATTGCTGAGTCCGTTTTATCAATTTTAACTTTTGCCCCACAGGAAGGGCAAAAGTATGGAAAAACAAATGACTCAGATGTTAAGTTTCTTTTAGAAATATCTACATCTTTTATTTTCGGAATTACATCTCCTGCCCTATAAACTGTAACCCAATCACCTTTTCTAATATCAGCACCATCCCTTATTTTATTGCCTTTATTATCTAAACCCCTAATAAAATCTCTATTGTGTAGCGTAGCGCTAGAAACGATCACCCCACCTATATTTACCGGCTTCAACTTTGCTACTGGTGACAAGGTTCCTGTTCTGCCTATTTGAATTTCAATATCTTCAATAACTGTAATGGACATCTCAGCTGGAAATTTGTGTGCAATGGCCCATCGAGGTGATGAAGATCTAAAACCAAGTCTTTGTTGCAAACGAAAATCGTTTACCTTATACACTACGCCGTCAATGTCGTAATCGAGTTCTGTCCTCATAGAAAAAACGTCTTCGTAATACTGCAAAAGTTCGTCTATACTGGTGAATACTTTGGAAATATCGTTTGTTTTAAACCCGAGATCGTTAAAAACTTTCAGTAACATTGCCTGACTATCGGCTAAATGATATGGGGCATTTCCAACAGAGTATGCAAAAAAGCACAAATTTTTGTTTCTATTCTTGTTTGACTTAAACTGCCTTAGTGTACCTGATGCTGCATTTCTTGGGTTAGAAAATGTCTTGCTGCCCTTCTTTTTTAGCTCTTCATTTAGTTGACTGAAGGTTGAATTAGGGAAGTAAACTTCTCCTCTTATTTCAAGAGTATCGATTTTTACCGGTATAGATATTGGTACATCTGGTATCAGCCGAGCATTTTCGGTAACATCTTCGCCAATGTGGCCATCACCTCTGGTCAAAGCTTGGAATAAAGTACCATTTTTATAGATTAATGATAAGGATAATCCGTCAATCTTTGGTTCAAATACTAAGTCTATATTCTCACTTTCAGATAAATCTAGAAATGATTTTATTTGTTTTAGGAAATTTGAGATATCCTCATTATTGAACGCATTGGAAAGAGAGTACATTGGTGTAAGATGCTTAACTTTTTTAAACTTAGAGTTAGGCATTACTCCTACTTGATCTAAAACGCTATATTGATCTTCTAATTCTGGGTATATCGTCAGAAGCTTCTTGAATTCAGAAATGTTATAATCGTACTCCTGGTCTGTGATATCCGCTTGATTGAGGTTAAAATACGCCTCTCTTGACTTGGTTATTATCTCTGATAGCTCTTTGAGCTTAGATATTGCTTCAGATTTTGTTAACAACTAAAACCCTATAATAATATACTATTAGAATACTGATGTTTTTTATACACTTCAAACGTAGTTTCAAGTAGTTTCGAACATATTAAAAATTTTATTTGATTGATCAACAATCTTATCTAGGTTAGAGACATGACTATGAATGAATTAGGAATAAATAAAAAACCGGAAGATACTAGAGTAGTAGTCGCAATGTCTGGCGGAGTGGATAGCTCGGTTGCTGCCGCTGTTTTAAAAGGACAAGGCTTCAATGTTATCGGTCTGACCATGAAATTGTTTGATTACAAGGAAATAAATAAAAATAGCAAAACGTGTTGCGCAGGCACAGACATTATGGATGCAAGAAAAGCCGCGGCAGAAATTGGTATTCCACATTACGTGGTTAATTTTGAAAAAGAATTCCGGCAAAAGGTAATAGAAGATTTTATAAGTAGCTATTCAGGCGGTACAACACCCGTTCCCTGCATTCGATGTAACGAACGAATAAAATTTAAAGATTTAATTGTAAAAGCAAAAGAACTAAATGCAGACTGCTTAGCGACAGGGCATTATGTTAAACGAGTTGAAGTAGAAAACACTATTCAACTTCATACAGCCAGTAATCCAGAGAAAGATCAAAGCTATTTTTTGTTTACAGTTACTCCTGACGAATTAAAATTTTTAAGATTTCCACTAGGTTCTGTAAAATCAAAATCCGAGACAAGAGATCTTGCCAGAAAATTTAACTTAAAGGTTGCGGAGAAAAATGAAAGTCAAGATATATGCTTTGTTCCAGACGGATCTTACTCAGAGGCAATTAAAAAATTGAGGCCTAACGCCTCTGTTCCAGGAGACATAATTAATTTAGATGGAGAAATTGTTGGTACCCACGAAGGAATAATTAAATACACTGTTGGACAAAGAAAAGGCATAGGAATTCAAACGTTAGAACCAGTGTTTGTCTTGGACATATGCGCTAATAAAAATACTATAACTATTGGCCCAAGGGAAGCCCTCAGGCAAGCAAAATTTTATATTGATGATGTTAATTGGCTAGATGACACCCGTTTTGATGAACTTATTGGATCAACAAAAAATGTTCTTGTTAAAACTCGATATCAAAGAACACCAAAAATGGCGGATGTTAGTCCTTTACCAAATAAAAGAGCATTGGTAACCCTTTTTAATGAGGAAGAGGGTATATCACCAGGCCAGGCTTGTGTTTTTTATTGTGGAGAAAAAAAACGAATCTTGGGAGGAGGATGGATAACAAAATGAATTTGGTTTTGATATGACAATAATTATTTCACCTGCAAAAAAGCTTACTCCAACTAATAATAGCCTTGGGGTTGAAACAACAAGAAGCGAATTTCCTGCTAAACTTAGTGAACTGGTAGACTATGCCAAATCATTAAGTGAGAAAGATTTAATTGATAAAATGAAAATCAGTCCTTCTTTAGCTCAGCTTAACTTTGATCGATTTAAGAAATTTCAAAATACACCAAGCTCAACTGCAATCACTCAAGCAATTTACACTTTTAAAGGCGATACTTATGTTGGGCTGAAAGCTGAAACCTTTACAAAAGATGATTTGCGTTTTGCGCAGAAAAATTTATTAATTATTTCTGGACTATACGGAGTGCTAAAGCCTCTTGATGGAATTCAACCCTATCGATTTGAGATGGGAACAAAAATCGACCTCAATGGATACAAGTCACTTTATGAATTTTGGATGAACCCACTGTTTGAATTCATAAAGAAGAGGATAGAGACTGAAAAAAATGGGGTGCTTAATCTCGCTTCTGAAGAGTATTCAAAGGTACTCAATTTTAATAAAATAGGTTGCAAGTTAGTTAGCCCAACATTTAAGTCAGCGAAAAACGGAGAATTGAAGACAGTTGGTATACTCTCAAAAAAGGCGAGAGGAATGATGGCAAATTATGTAATTAAAAATAGAATTAAAGATTATACAAAAGTTAATGAATTTTCAGAAGATGGTTATGCGTACTGCAAAAAACTAAGCACCTTATCAAGACCAGTTTTTATTAAATAGCTCCTTTTGAGTTTTTAATTCTTCTTCTTCGCCTTATTCCCGAATTTTGGTTTAGTCCTTCAATTAATAACTCTGTCATGGGGTGATTAGGAAACTTTGACGAGTAAGCTTTTAATAAATCAGTGATCGCTCGACCTTGATTAATGCTTTGATCCAGAGAAATAAGCCAATCGAAGAATATAACCCTACAAGAGCTCAAATCAATATCCTCTATGTTATATGCCTCAAAAATTAAACCCTTTTCATCACAATAAATATCGCCTTTAAAAATTTTACTTTTCTTTTTGACCACAGGCTTAGTTACCTTTCTTTGAGTTTAAAAAAACAAATAAAATCATAATAAAACCAAATATAAAAATAAATGGACCAAAGAGATATAAGAAAATATTGTAACCAGTAAACTCGGGTTTAAACAGAATGTAACTACCGTATTTTGATACTAAAAATTTCTCAATTTCGTCATCCGTGTGACCCTCAACTAATTGCTCCCTTATAAAAAGGCGAAGATCTTTAGCAAACTCTGACTCAGAGCTATCTATGTTTTCATTCTGGCATACTAGACAACGGATATTCGAACTCAAATTTCGAGCCCTATTCTCTAATTTTGCATCACTTAAAATTTCAGATGGCTCAACAGCAAAAGCTCTTGCAGCTAAAAAAAAAATAAAAAAAATATAGTAACCACGCATCAATTTATACCTTCATGCCGTAGTTTTCTATATGAAGTAAAAGATAGTAGGCTGATAAATCCACCTAGTGCTATTAATATTACACCAAGCCAAATAAAAGATATGAAAGGTTTAATGTACGTTCTTACCACCCAAGCATTTTCATCCAATTTATTTCCAAGAACCATATAAAAATCATTAAAAAGCGTCGGCTTTATAGACGCTTCTGTTGTTACCTCATTACGTGAAGGGTATAGTCGTTTTTCTGGCAATAATGTACCAACAAGCGTGTTATTATTTAATACTTCAAATGAGCCTGAAACTTTTTTAAAGTTTTCTTCTACTGAATAATCAATACCTTTGAATACTATTTGGTATGATTTGAGATAATAACTTTCTCCTACCTCAACGTTTCGAATATCCTCTATTTCCCAACTCGAAACCGTGGTAACTCCAAAAATGAGCAACCCAAAGCCAAAATGGGCGCAAGTCCGCCCAATCAACCTTGGATTTAATATAAGTGAGCGCTTTAAGCTTTCGATGATAGTAAGTTGGGATTTAAAAGAGGAAATAAATTCTAAAATACTGCCTAAACAAACCCATGAAGACATAAAAAGTCCAATCAATGTCAAAAGTTTAAAATCTTTCCATATGAATGCGCTAGCTGATAAAGCTGTAGAAATAAAGATAAGACCTACTATTTTTCTTACATCGCCAATTTTTTTTCCCGTCCATCGAATTTTGCTAGCAATAGGCAGCATGAAGGCAAAAATTACAACAAAGGGTGTGAGCGAAACCTCATAAAAAGGTTCACCGACTGACACTTGTTCGTCGAACATTGCTTCAATTATAAAAGGCCAAATAGTGCCTAAAAAGACAATAGTAGCTATAACTAACAACGTTAAATTCTGTACCATTATCCAAAGCTCTTTGGCAGCGAAGTTAAGCTTCATAAAATTTTCGTGATTGGATCTTTTCGTTATATAAATTAACAAACTTGAGGCAATGGCTACAAAAATTATCAACAGTATAAATAATCCCCTTGAGGGATCATTTGCGAAAGCGTGAACAGAGGTTATTAATCCGGAACGCACGATAAAGGTTCCTATCATCGAAAAAGAAAACCCCATAATGGACAAAAGAATTGTCCAATTTAATAGAGAATTTCTCCTTTCAAGAATTAAAACACTGTGAATTAAAGCTAGGTTTATCAACCAAGGAAGCAAAGAGACATTTTCAACTGGGTCCCAGAACCACCAACCTCCCCAACCTAGCTCATAATAGGCCCAGATACTTCCTAATAGTATTCCAAGTGTTAAGAAAACAAAAGGAACCAAGGACCAAAATCTTATAAGCCTAACGATGTTTATCTTGTGATCATTTGTTAATAAAAACCCTATTGCTATAGAGAAAGGAATTGAAAGGCCTAAATAGCCTAGATACAAAATTGGGGGATGTGCTACGAGAAGCACATCTTGTAAAATTGGATTGAGGTCTTGACCATTTAAAGGGGGAAATTCAAGTCTCTCGAATGGATTTGATAAAACCAAAAGATAAAATAAAAAAAGAGCTATTGTCGATAATTGAACGATAATAACGTTTCTAACTAAGACCTTTGGGTAATCACTCGAGCTAACCTGAAATAAAAACAAGTATACGGAAAGGATGAGCACCCATAATAACATAGAGCCTTCATGGTTGCCCCAAGCTCCTGCAACTTTATACAAAACGGGTTTAAGCAAGTGTGAATTATTCGCAACCAACTTTACAGAGAAGTCAGAGTTGATAAAGCTCACAATCAATAACAAAAAAGAGAAAGCTAACAAAGTGAGTAGTAGGCCTTCAAGTTTGTTAAAAAAACTTGAATACCCTATCAGAACCGGTCTAGTTGAAATATAGTTTACTATCAAACCTAGGTTAAGACAGAACGCTGATATTAAAAGAAAATGCCCTAATTCGCTGATCATTATTGATACATCAATTAAGGCTTATTTTTAAAAAAGCAACCTAATTCTTTTTAATTATTTTTTAACGTTTTTTAAAAAAGATTTATGGTACTTTTTATTTAAATCCAGCGCAAACTCTAGATCTTTTTTGTCAACCTGAATTGCTATCTGACTAAGGATGCCTGCTAAAGCCTCTTCACGAGAAAGGTCAACCTTCATTAAATTATTCAAGGCTATTTCTACGATCTCAGCAATAGCTTTTGCTTTAACTGCAGTTTCATTCAATTCTTCATCTAACATGTCATTTTCCTTTTATCCTAATTTTTATTGCAAGGATCAGACCAATTATTTGATATTTGGTAAACTTTTCAGCATTAGATGTAATTTTGGCAAATCATGATGATTAATAATAACGATCCTCTTCGATAATTGGGCTTTGCTAATGTCTTTAAAATCCTGGGTAATCATAACCAAAAAATTAATTTCACTATTTTGAACATATTGCTCATACTGCTTCAGATCTATATTAGCTTTTTTGGTGTGGGAAAAAACTAGAACCCCGGCAATCATTCCATTTTTTTCGAAAAGATCGAATAAGTTTTTTGCACTGTCCTCCCCTCTTCTTATTTTCCAGCCTAAAAGGATTAATGATCGTTTTACCCAACTGACATAGCTAGAATCCTCTTGAGGAAAGAAAGAGGGCTCAAACAAATGATTTGAATTTTTCTCAATTAAATCATTCATTAATTTCAAAATAATGTCTTTCAACTCTTGCTTAGAAACCATTTCAAAATTCAAAGCCAGCGATGAAACAAAATCAGATACGATGTTCCTCTTTATATCCAATATGCTTGATAGATCTTGATTTGAGTAAACATCTTTTTTGAAAATAGACAGTATTTTTGTTTGTTCTCGTTTTAAAGTTTCAATAGCTTCAGATATCTCAATGTTATCGTTATCAATACCCTCCAAAGCAAAATCTTTTACTTGTGACTCTTGTGTAACATTTCTAGGTGAGGTTTCGTTCAGCCTGTAAAAAATAACTGAAATAATAAGCGTACAAATAAACAAACCAATAAATGTTATATCAGCACTTAAAACCCCGTACATTAAAGCTATTAAGCTAACGATAGTAAAAAACCAAATAAGAAATTGATAAAAGCTTGTCATTAAAAATTCGAATAACTATTGCCTTCTATGGAAATAGAACTACCATGATGGACGAAGTTGTCAATATCATAGGATCATATATTTTGAAGTTTTTAAAATATAGTGACGTTACGCCTCATAATCTTTATTTAAATCGTCGAAAATTCGTCGAAGCACTAGGGCTTACCTCGTTAGCTTTTGTCGCTACCCCTACAACAGCGAAGCTAAGTTATTCCACTAGTGCAAAGCCAAATACCATTGACGAGATAACAAACTATAACAATTTTTATGAATTTGGTACATCAAAAACTGATCCTGCGAAATACGCACATAGTTTAACAACTGATCCTTGGGAAATTACATTTGAGGGAGTTTCTCAAAATAGGAAAAAATTTGATTTACCGGAAATCCTTAAAGGAAAAGCGATACAGGAAAGAATATATAGATTGCGTTGCGTAGAAGGCTGGTCAATGGTTATACCTTGGATAGGGTTCCCTTTGCGTGACCTAATTAATGAACTGGAAATAGATAATAACGCTAAATTCGTTGCCTTTGAGACTGTTTATAGACCTACGGAAATGAGAGGGCAAAAGCGTGCAACTTTGGATTGGCCATATCGCGAAGGCTTAACTATAGAGGAAGCTTTACATCCACTTACTTTTATTGCTACTGGTTTATACGGCAAAGAGTTACCAAACCAAAATGGAGCACCGTTACGGCTCGTGGTACCATGGAAGTATGGCTTTAAATCAATAAAATCCATCACTAAAATTTCATTTATGAAAGAGCAACCGTACACTACATGGAGTTCAGAAAGCCCCAGGGAATATGGCTTCTATTCCAATGTAAACCCAAATGTTGATCATCCTCGATGGTCGCAAGCAACTGAAAGAGTAATAGGTGAAGGCCTTTTCGGTGAAAGACGAAAGACTGAGCTGTTTAATGGATATATTGAAGAAGTTGGAGATCTTTACAAGGGTTTGGATCTGAAAAAATACTACTAAAATGATGACTTTTAGCAGTTTTTTTAGGTCTTTACCCATTTCATTGCTATATTGTATTTTACTAATCCCAATACCCCTATATTTTTATTGGGGAACAGTTAATCAACTAGGTCCCGACCCTCTGCGGTTTTTAGAGCATAAATACGGAGAGCTTGGGCTTATATTTTTACTAATAACTCTTTCAATTTCACCACTTTTTAAATACGCGAAGATTAATTTGATGAGGTATAGACGTTGCATTGGATTGGTTGCATTTTATTATATCGTTTCCCACATTTGTGTATATTTTTTCCTCGATATCGGTCTCTCAATTGATATTTTGTTATCTGATCTACAAAAAAGATATTATATAATTGCAGGCTTTTTTGCTTTTATAACTTTGATACCCTTAGCGCTCACGTCGAATAATTTTGCACTTCGTAAATTAAATATCAAGACATGGAATAGGATCCACAGCTTTATCTATATAGCAATAGTGTTATCAATTTTTCATTTCATTTTGATGTCTAAAACCTGGACAGGAGAGTTATATTTGTACACAGGCATAACAATTTTTATTCTCATTCTGAAGGTAAAAAGCACTAAGGCTTATAAAAAACTTTCAACGTATTCTAACGCCGACATTTCGAAATAGGCAGCATGTTTATAGCCAATATCGATTGGATTTGGGTCTATTATTTCAATATCTATTGAGTTGGACGCCGCTATTCTAAGTGCTATTGCCGTAATATTTACACTAAAGGAAGTTCCCATAAAAACCATTTTGTCTGCTTTAATCATTCTTCGTTGAGCCTCACCTATCCTGTATAATTCTGTATAAATTTCATCAAACAAAAGTACGAACGGTTTTAGCGAATAACCTAGAGTAGGATGATATTTTTGTTGTTTGTTTTTTTCTATTTTAAAATACTCCAGCAGTTTTTTAATCAAAGAGTCATCAGACTTTGGGTCATTATCATGAGTGAACCCAAGACGAGATATTTTCTCCCAAGGAGCATCAATTATCGAAGAGTCTTTACCCTCCTCTGCAAAAATGGTGACTTTATCTAGACGGCCGTGTATCGGGATATATCTTGTATTACCAGCTTTTCCGTCTAGCCCATCAATGTTTTGTGTAATCAAATTCTTATTTGCGAGCCATCTATGAACATCATTTGGTTCTGCATTTCTATATTTCGCAAACCGTTTGAAATACCACAAAAGAAATTGTTCAGGATTATTTAAATACATATATCTTGTTGCCATTTCCTGAGGTGTATAGTTTTCACTACCGATAGTCCAAAATCCATCGGCACCACGAAAAGTAGGAATGCCACTATCAGAACTTACACCTGCTCCAGTTATATATAGAGTTCCCATTTTTTTTATTTTAGTATAAAATTACAACTTATTTGAATTAAAAGGATATTATGAAACTTAAATTCTTTCCAATAATTTTAGGCTTATTTATCTCTTTCTTTGCACAAAACGCTGTTGGGCAAGACTTCGTTGTCAAAAAAAAGTATCGTGATTGGACTGTATACTCTTCTTCCTCTAATGAATGCTTTCTAGCCTCAAAAGCAAAAAGAACAGCCTCATATTTTAATTCCAGAGAGGTCTTAGGCAAAAATAGGCAAAATTCATTCATATATTTGTCCGTAAATAAAAATAACACAGACTATTCAATGTCATATTTCTCTGACTATCCATTGAAAAACAATATTTCTGGCTCTATGAATATTGAAAATAGAAAGGTATTTGGGCTAATGGCTTTGAGTTCTAATGAAACCTCTAGAAGTAAGCATGCTATAATAAACGGCTTTATGAAAGAGGATATAACATTGCTCCTTAGTGGGAATAGATTAACAATTGAATTACAAGGCATAGATGGCTCTATGCTAGTAGATCAATTTAGCTTGATGGGATTTACAAAATCATTTAATTATCTTCTCTCATCTTGCAACTAAAATCTGATACCAAATAAAAATGAGTTCTGCTTTAATAATCATAGATATGCAAAACGACTTTTGTCATGGTGGAGCACTGGCAGTGAAAGATGGTGAAAAGCTTGTAGAACCTATAAACTGTGCCCAAGAAAAATTTGATACTATAATATTAACTCAAGATTGGCATCCTAAGGAACATAGCTCATTTGCATCAAATAATAGCGCCAAAGTTTACTCAAACATAGAAATGGATTATGGCTCTCAAATTCTATGGCCTGATCACTGCATTCAAGGTTCAATAGGAGCAAATTTTCATAAAAATTTAAATATTAACAAATCCAATCTTATTCTTAGAAAGGGATGTAATCCAAAAATCGATAGTTACTCCGCTTTTTTTGAGAACGACAAAATTACTACTACTGGACTTGAAGGATATTTAATAAAAAAAGGAATAAAGCAGCTTTACTTATGTGGGCTAGCTTTTGATTATTGTGTTTTTTATTCTGCGTTAGATGCCGTAAACCTGGGCTTTGATGTGTTTGTATTTCAAGATTTAACCAAAGCTATTGATCTCAATAACTCCGAAGAAATTGCAAAAAAAACAATGATTGAAAAAGGAATAAAGTTAACCAATTTTATTTAAAATCTATAAAACTATAGTTGAAATTCGCTTTAAAGCAACTAAGTCAAATGAAATAGCAATGGAGTGAAACGTGTCCACATTTGATGAAAGAAAAGATGCTTTTGAGAATAAATATGCTCATGAGCAAGACTTAACATTCAAGATCGAAGCATTAAGAAATAAGTTATTAGGAGCGTGGGCTGCCAAAATAAAAGGTTTAGATGAAGACAAAACTGAGGGATATGTTAGAGAGGTTGTAAAATCAGATTTTCAAGAAGCTGGCGACGAAGATGTGTTCAGAAAGCTGAAAGCTGACCTTGAAGGTCTAGTTGATGAGCAGCTTATTAGAAAGAAAATGACTGAATGCCTTCAATCTGCTAGAGATAAGTTGTCAAATAGTTAATTTCTATAGAACTTTTATACCTTCATAAGAATAATAGTTTTTTCAATCGGTTTTTATTAAATGAATGCATCATCAGTTAATGCCAGCTCACTCCCAACATCCCCGGAATCTTTATTTAAGTTGCTAGAAAGTTTAAAGATCGACTTTAATATTTTTAAGCACCGCCCATTCTTTACAGTAAATGAAGCAAAGAAATACAGAAAAAATATGCGTGGTTTTCATACAAAGAACCTATTCCTACGTGATAAAAAGAAAAAAAGTTATCTGGTAATCGCTCACGAAGATTGCGAGATTGACCTTAGCTTATTAACTACAAGAATAAGATCATCAAGACTTTCTTTTGGAAGCAAGGAGAGGCTCTTTGAAGAGCTTGGAGTGTTTCCAGGCGCAGTTTCTCCATTAAGCGTTGTAAACAACACTAAAAAAGACATAAATATCTTTCTGGATGCTGAAATGTTGGGGCAAGATACTATTTTTTGTCATCCACTTGTAAATGATAGAACAATATCTTTAAGTTATAAAAGCATTTTAACTTATTTTGACCACCTAGGATTATCTTTTGAAACAGTAAGTTTAAGATTCTAGCTTTTATTTTTACTTTTAATATATTGTTTAAATTTACTAATTTCACTTGAAGGCATACTGTAGCTATGTTCTGTATCTGGAAAACTATTATCTTTTACTTCACTGACGAATTCTTTAAAAGCGTTTGTTGCCACATCAGCAACATTTCCAAATCGTTTTGCAAATTTTGGCTTAAATGTATTAAAGCCTCCTATCAAGTCATAGCCATTTAATAATTGACAGTTTCCTGCTGAACCACCACCAATCGAAAACGTGAATATAGATACCGCCCTATCAACTTCTCGAGCTACTTCGGCCGGGACTGCTTCAATCTCAATTCCTATCGCACCAGCTTTTTCTATAGCAATTGCATCTTCAATTATTTTAATTGCATCCTCAGCATTTTTGCCTTGCATCTTGAAGCCACCATATAGGTGAACGAAGTGAGGTAATAATCCAACGTGACTCATTACGGGGATTCCAGCTGCAGATACCGCACGTATGATATTAACTCTATCCTTTCCACACTGCAATTTTATCGCATCGGCACCACTCTCTTTCATCATCTTTGATGCATTTTTTATTGCCATACTTTTTGTAGAATAAGAGCCATATGGCATAGCTAAGATACAGAATGTATTTGGCGCACCCTGCCTAACAGCCTTACAGTGTTGTATCATCTGATCAACTGTGACTGAAAGAGTGTTCTCATGACCATATAGTGTCATTCCTAAGCTATCACCAACACCAATTATATCTACACCTGCTGCTTCTGCCCATTGGGCAGACAAAAATTCTCCCACCGCAACCATTGCAAGACGTTCTTTGCTAGCCTTCTTTTTCTCAAGGTCTAGAATAGTCAACTTTTTTCTATTTTTATTCAACGCTTACACCTAAAATGGCGCGGTTGACGGGGCTCGAACCCGCGACCTCCGGCGTGACAGGCCGGCACTCTAACCAGCTGAGCTACAACCGCGCATATGAACACAAGTTCATAGTGGTGGGTGATGAGAGACTCGAACTCCCGACATCTTCGGTGTAAACGAAGCGCTCTACCAGCTGAGCTAATCACCCCTTAATAGTTGATTAGCCTCTTTCTTTCGTAAACTCAAGAAATAATTCACTTCTGTTAAAGTCAGCTTAGTTTGGTAGCTCAACTTCACCTGACTTTCTACCTTTAAGGTTGTCACTATTTTCGTATTCAGAGAAATCCCAATCAATACTTTGTAACTTTTTTGAAAGAGCAACGTCCAAAACCTCTCCAACGGATGTCACAGGAATAATTTCCAAATCGTTTTTTAAATTATCAGGGATTTCTACCAAATCTTTTACATTTTCGATTGGAATAATGACTGTCTTTATTCCCCCGCGCAACGCAGCAAGAAGCTTTTCCTTTAAACCACCAATTGGCAAAACATTTCCTCGAAGAGTTACTTCTCCCGTCATAGCGACATCCCTTCTAATTGGTGTCTCTGTTAACATGCTGACTATCGACGTCACCATAGCGATACCAGCGGATGGGCCATCTTTAGGCGTAGCACCTTCTGGAACATGTACGTGTATATCATACTTGTCGAATAAAGTTGGGATAATACCAAACGATGGTGACCTGGAGCGCACAAAGCTTGAAGCAGCATCGATGCTTTCTTTCATAACTTCTCCTAGCTTTCCGGTGGATTTCATCCTACCTTTTCCAGGTAACTTTATGGCTTCAATTGAGAGAAGATCACCACCAACTTCAGTCCACGCCAAACCGGTGGCAACACCTATTTGATCTGATTCTTCAGCTAACCCATATTTAAATTTCTTAACACCGAGTAAATCACTAATATTCTTTTCATCAACTTTTACGGACTTCTTCTTGTCTTTAATAATGAGTGTTAGAATTTTCCGACACAACTTAGAGATCTCTCTTTCAAGGTTTCTGACTCCAGCCTCTCTTGTGTAATGTCTTATTATTTCATAAAGACCTTTATCCTTTAATAAAAACTCGTTTTCATTTAGGCCATGGTTATCGATTTGCTTTTTAATAAGATGTCTTTTGGCAATTTCAGCCTTTTCGTCTTCAGTATATCCAGACAGCTGAATAACTTCCATTCTATCAAGTAGCGGTCTAGGCATGTTGAAAGTATTTGCTGTCGTAATAAACATCACGTCTGACAAGTCATACTCTACTTCTAAATAGTGGTCTGAGAATGTAGAGTTTTGTTCAGGGTCGAGCACTTCAAGCATTGCACTGGCAGGATCTCCTCTAAAATCATATCCCATTTTGTCAATTTCATCTAATAATATAAGTGGGTTAGATGTCTTTGCTTTTTTCATACTCTGAATGATTTTTCCAGGCATTGATCCAATATAAGTTCTTCTATGCCCTCTTATTTCACTCTCATCCCTTACTCCACCCAGCGATATTCTAATAAACTCCCTATTTGTTGCTTTCGCTAAGGACTTTCCTAAAGAGGTTTTACCAACACCAGGAGGTCCCACAAGACACAAAATCGGTCCTTTAAGCTTTTTACTACGATGTTGTACCGCCAAGTATTCAATAATTCTTTCCTTTACTTTTTTAAGACCAAAATGATCATTATCTAAGATTTCTTGCGCATGGTTTAAATCTGATTTTATTCTAGATTTTTTTCTCCAAGGAATACTCAATAGCCAATCCAAATAGTTTCTTACCACTGCTGATTCTGCTGACATCGGAGACATTGATTTCAACTTTTTCAACTCAGCAACAGCCTTTTCTTTTGCTTCTTTACTTAATTTTGTCTTATCTATCTTCTCTTGAATCTCTGAGATTTCATCTTGTCCTTCAGGACCATCTCCGAGCTCTTTTTGGATAGCTTTCATTTGTTCATTGAGATAATACTCACGCTGAGTCTTCTCCATCTGGTTTTTAACCCGCGTTTTAATCTTTTTCTCTACTCGTAATACACTCAACTCACCTTGAATAACTGCAAGTATTTTTTCTAGCCTCTTCTTTACATCAAAAAGCTCGAGTAGTTCCTGCTTGTTTTCAACAGTTAAATTTAGGTGTCCTGCAACTGAGTCTGACAACATAACGGCATCTGAGGCTTTTCTAATAGCTTCTAAAGATTCTTCAGTTATGTTTTTGTTTAATTTTGAGTATCTATCAAATTCTGTCGCGACCGTCCTTTTTAAAGCTTCTATCTCATCACCCAAAAAATTAGTATCGGTAACTTCTTCACAAAACGCTTCGAGGAATCTATTTTTGCTTAAAAACTCTGATATCTTTACACGGTGTTTTCCTTCTATCAAAATTTTTACCGCTCCATCAGGTAGCTTTAGGATCTGCAGAACATTTGCTATAACTCCCACTTTAAAAATATTATCTTCCCCAGGATTGTCATCTCCTGCATCTTTTTGTGCGACAAGAAGTATCTGCTGCTCAGTTTTCATCACTTCTTCCAAAGCAAGGACCGATTTTTCACGTCCAACGAAAAGGCGTACTATCATGTTTGGAAAAACAACAATGTCTCTCAGGGGTAGAACAGGAATGGGTTTTTTGAATTCACTCATGACTTTCTCCATAATCTCACGATATTATATATGATGCCAAAACAAAGAAATTCAAGCTTGTTATTTCAGAAATCTA
>CACHJY010000019.1 GCA_902580265.1 uncultured Alphaproteobacteria bacterium | reverse complement strand
TGCCTAAGAACTTCTTAATGATTGGAAATTCGTTAAAATCTGACATTCTGCCTGTTACAAAAATTGGAGGAACAGGAATTTACATTCCTCATAAATTTTCATGGAGACTGGAGGAAGTTGATCGTACTTATGATTTAGAGAGTTTTGTCAAATTGAAAACTATATCGGTTCTTAAGTCATGGTTAGAAAACCGAATTTAAAGTAATTCCTATGTTTCCATCTAACGCTTTTCAAAACAAATAACACAACGGAGACCTCTATGACTGTTTGGTATTCACTTATATTGATTATAAACCTTACCCCGAATGTTGGGATTACGCCAAATGCCAATTTTCAGTCTCATGTCATACAAAATAACTTGTCTAAAAATGAATGTATGAGACAGGTGTATGAACTTAAAAAAGACCCGCGGTTTTATATAAAAAAGAATGGGGAGGTCCTGGAGAATTTTCAGAATTCGGATGAAGTGCTTGGCGATCATCGGTACTATTGCTATCCGACTCGCAGTAATTGATACGCGGTGTTTTTCTTAAAATTATATCTCCGAGTATTAATTGCACCGCATATAAAATAAATTTCACCGTTGAAAGTCACATCATATAGTAGTTAAATTAGGTATGTTTAAAACGACGATCATAAATACTTTTTCTTCCGAAGATGAATGTGAAATGTTTATTATGGTATTAAAACAGCAGTGGCCAAAGTATAAAGATTCAGTTCCGGAGAGCACCCTCGAAATAGTTAAAGATAGCGACATGCCAAATAGAATGTTGGCGCTCTGGACCTTTAAACAAAAAGCAGATCAAAAAGTTATATCAAAAATTGGGGAGCAAATAATTGTGCCCTACAGAGATCGGCTGGCACCAAAAACTATTACTTATAATTGGGAAGTTGACCAAGTTCTGTCGCTAGGAGAGTAAACGATAATACATAAAACTGTATTGCTGGATATGCAATAAATTAGAAAAATTTTCACAAAACAACTTTTGAGAAGGCTAATAAAAAAATTATGAGAAATGAAAAGGAAATTTAGAGGTGCTAATGAATAAATGACATATAATAAAAGCCTGATTGAAAATAAAGATCTATTGGCATGGAGGGACGCATTAATAGAGCATGAAGGTAAAAAATGGGAAACCGCCAATGTGCAATTATGGAAAGATAATAAAGTTTGGAGAGATATTGTCAGTGTTTGTGATTTGGAGAGGGTAGATCATATTTGAAAATTAAATAAAAGAAATTTTCTATATAAATAGTAAAGATGGCTGTAGCTAGAACTAATATTATAAACTTTTTTTCGGAAGAAGACTTCGATAAATATTTTGCTCTTCACAAAGAGTTTGCAAGCTCTTTGGATGAATGTGGTCTTCTTGAAGCGACCTACGTAAGAGCAAGTGCAACTTCACTACTATATTTTTCTATTGTTGAAACCGAAGAAGGGGCTCAAGAGATATTAAGAAGAGCAAATGAATGGCGGGAAAAGTATGACTTTAAAGTTGATGTAATTACCTTCGATGGTGAAATTTTACATGAATACGGTAAAAAGACAAATCCAATTTAAGTTAAATAAAACCAACCTTCTTATTTTTGTTTTAATAGATTACGTTCGAACTCCAAAGTGGCTAAGTTTATTCAGTAATAATGTGCTTTAATAATTCTCTCACTAATTTGTCGGGAGATAATTTTATATTAAGAATTAAATCTGCATCCGGTTTTTTTAATTTTTTAAGTTGATCCAATAGAAGTTCATGTGGGAAAAAATGACCTTGTCTATCTTTTATTCTCTTCTCAAGCGTAATATAATCGCCTTCTAAAAAAACTGTATAAAACCCTAAAGATTTAAACTTATTTTGAGATACTGACGATAATGCCGAGCACGCACAAATAAGAATATCTTTTTTTTGAAAACTAGATAGATGTCCAAAGAGTCTCATTAGCCATTTTTTCCTAATTTCTTCTGTTAGGGGAATTCCATCTTTCATATTTGAAATGGCTTCCCGTGTATGAAAACTATCAGCATCTATAAAAGTCCCACCTATTGCCTCTGAGACCAATCTCCCTAAAGTTGTTTTTCCAGACCCTGCAACTCCCATTATTAGTATTTTTTTTTTTTTCTTGATCAGTTACACCCTATGTCCACCAAAAATATAACGCTGCTTATTAATTATAGTACTTATACTATTGTTATCTTTATTATCTAAGAAGAAGCTTATTCCCGATAAAAGACAGGGGCTAAATCGGGCTAAAATGTTTATCTCGCTTTTTAAAGGAACAAATTCCTCTATTCTTTCTCTAATAAAATGATCAGCTTTGGCAGATCCTTTCAGAATCCCAGTAGATAAAAATTTTTGTTCAAAAGATAAAAGCAAGGATAACATATCTCCCCGTAAAACTGACCCATTTTTCCAAATGTTCAATGCAATTTTTGGTTTAATTTTTGAATTAAAGGTATGATCTGATCTCTGGAAAGCACTTAGTCCTTGAATGAATGCACTTAGAATTGCTAACTCTAGTAACTTTACAAAAGTTTCCTTTGAAAGCTGAATACCCTTGTAGTCTTCAAGACAATCACTAGGCCCATAAATCTGATTTGAGAATGAAGACCCGGAAAGCAAGCGATGTTCAACTGCTCGAGCTATTGAAGGCATTGGGATATTATTCTCATATGCATATATCATTGCCCACACCCCAGTTCCATTATGGTTAACTTTTATCTTTGAGTTTTGATATTTTTTAAATGATTTTCTAACTTTTTTCTGGTCATCAAAGCCACTAATAGTTATCTCAAGTAGGTAGCTCATTACTTTGCTACACCTCAAACATTCGACTAGGTCACTCCATACACAATCGATAATTGATTTTTCATAAAGTATAACTGTTTCTGCAAGCATTTGCATTACTGCATATTCTATTGAGTTGTGTATCATCTTTACAAAATGACCAGCGCCTGCAGGTCCAACAACTAAGGATGAGGGCTGTATTCCACTTGATTTACTTAAGTCTGAAGCCAACATTTTTACAAAAGGCCATGAATGTTCGGACGAACATCCTATCATAATTGAGGGGTCAGAAAGGGCTCCAATTGGCCCACCTGAAACCCCAAAGTCTATTAAATCAACCCCTTGCTTTGCAAATCTCTTTGATCTTTTAATCGTCTTGAAAAAATTGGAATTCCCTAAATCAATAACAATGTCTCCCTTCTCAAGTTTCAAAATTAAAAGATTTATCAAGTCATCCAAATCTTGGCCTTCTGGGATACAAAGCATAAAAATATTTCTGTCCTCCCGGGTGACAAACATATCATTCACATGTTTTAAGATTTTTAAGTTATCGTGTTGCAGCTCTATTTTATGATTAGCTTTATCAAATGCTTGGATCCTGTAGTGACTCGAAATCAAATTATAGACCAATGCCTTACCCATTTTACCAAGGCCGAAAAATCTAATTAATTTCTTTTGATTCATTGTCTACTTTCTCGCTAAAGTGAAAAACGATCCGCTGGAGTTCCTTTAGTATCAATAGTTGTAAAGAACAAACCACCAGCAAACTTGTCTGGATTAGCCAGATTCTTTGTTGCTGTAGTAATATAAAGCTTATTCAGTCCAGTTCCTCCAAATGTACAACTGGTCACGTTGGGTGTGGGAACCTTTACCTTTGAAACTTTTTCACCAAACATATTAAAAACATTTATCTTTTTACCACCCCACATAGCAACATATAATCGATCCTGTGAGTCTACACACAATCCATCTGGTATACCCTCATTTTGATCAAATTTCAGAAAAATCTCAAAGTTATCGTCAAAATTTTTATTTGATTGGTAGTTGAATTTAAGTACCGTCCGATTGAATGAGTCTGAAAAATACATTGTTTTTCCATTTGTTGAAAAAGCCGGGCCATTAGCAATTACTACACCAGACAGAAGAGTCTCTATTTCGTGTTTACTATTTAGCCGATAAAGAGCACCAACAGGCTTGCTCTCTGATTTATCCATTGAACCAAAAAGGAAATTCCCCGATTTATCACACTTTCCATCATTCATATTACAAAGAGCAGGATCAAATCCCGGTACATCAATGGTTTTGATTACTTTAAAGTTATTCAAAAATTTTACTCCCTGGTTTGTTGCAAAGAGTAGTTCTTGTTTAGTTGTTAATGAAAAAGCTCCTGTATAAAAACTTAAATTTGTAACAACACAGTTTCTTTTTGCAGGATCAAAAGAATGAAAGTTTTTCTCATATATGTCTAGCCAAAAAAAAACTTTTCTCTTTTCGTCCCAAACCGGTGATTCACCTAGAAAGTTATTTTTGTTTAATATCAGTTCTGCATTGTACATAATTAGACGATCAAGTATTTGAGATTAATAGTATGATAAATAAATTTAATCGTTAAAAGATTTTTGTATTCGTATTACCATTTAAATTTCCTAAAAAAAAGAGCATTGGTAATTAAAATTCGTTCACCCACCAGATATTTAAAGGCAGATTATTCTTGGAACGCGAAGCGAGATGGAGTGTTAAAAAAAGAGATTGATTTTTTTAGGGAAAGCATAATTAAAGAACTGAAAGATATTAGCCCATTTATCGAGTCCAGTAGAAACATCATTCTTAAAGATATTTTCTAAGTGAGAATACATTAATTTTTTATATGTCTTGTGATTAGCAAATATTGTGGTCTTTAGTTATACATTAAATGCTCCCAAGATATTTTAATCGAGAGCTCTTTAATTTCTAACAAGCTTGATTTTGACGTCGCAACTATAGTGTTTAATTAATCCCATGTACTTTATTGTCACCACGTATAAATGACCACTGTGAACAATGCGATAAAAATCTGCATGGTCTTTGGGCATAAAATTTCCTTTCTCAAGAACCTCTAAACATTCGCCAGAAGTAATTGGGCTATCATGCACTTTTTGCTCAGATACTGATCCTGTATATCCTGGCTTAACGAAAAGAAAAGTTATTAAGAGTATATGAAAGAGGTTCATTACTAAATTTTTTAAATACCGCAAAGTTCATTTAAAAGAAAGTTGTTCAGCATATTTATATACTAATTTTTGACCCAGGCAAACTGCTGAAATTATCTATTTAGTGGTATTTCAGCAATTTAGTTTGAATAACTACTAATAACTTTTTGAGAACTCCCGACAATAACCTTCAAGATATTTTTTTGAGTAACCCTGTTTTAATGAAAAGCCGCTACTTCTTCTTCACGAGTTTTTAACATTTACGTATCAAAATACGAGTGACTGTTGATTTACCAACATTTTAAATTTTGTTTATAAAGATTAACTTATCATTTTAATGTTGGCAGCAGATAATCTACCCTTATCTTGATTTATTTCAAAAGTGACGTTTTGGTTTTCTAAAAGTGTTTTCAAACCTGATTTTTCTACAGCGCTTATATGTACAAACACATCTTTCCCGCCATTATCGGGTTCTATGAAACCATATCCCTTATTAGTATTAAACCACTTAACTGTCCCATTTACCATTATGTTTGTCCTATTTGTTAAAGTTTAGAGAAATTATATTTTTCTTATATGCGAAAAATAAAACTAGGAGTTATCTATACTAAAATGAGAAAAGACACAACTTAAACTTCAAATATAACCGCTTTTGATCTACCTAAATGCTTATTTGCGTATGGAAGTACGGCCACCAATGCATAGAGCAGTTCATGTCAAGATGCACATGTTTGTCTACCCTCATAAATTTTTGACATAAAACGCTTTAAAATCAGTGTTTTCCTTTAAATGTTCAGCTGATCAGCATTAATTCTTTGAACCTACACTTTGATCAGAAGCTTACAGATTCAAAGAGTTAATTTTAGTAATGATAATTATACACCCTAGAGCCATTTTCTTTAGATTGCTTGGGCTTCTCTAGGGCTTAATTGATTTTTACCAAGTCAAGGGCTTTCTTACATGAGTTTGTTTGGTATGTAGACATACCAATATTATACTCGTAGTGACAATCAGCAGATAACTTTTGTAATTTCAAGACTGTTTCGTCACTTAAGGATGCCATCTCTATCGCTTTTTTTATTTTTGAATCAAATGCAGCTGACTTGGATGCGCAATCTCCTCCAGCAAAGGCCTGTGAGCCAACAAATACAAAACTAATAATTGCCAAACTAAGCTTTTTCATGATGAAATCCTCCATAAGTTCAAATATTGAACCTCGACATTACAATATTATTTTTAAAAAGCAAATAGCTTTTTTAAAACTAAAAACCGTCATTTTGGCTTAAAATTTTTTAAATAAATCATACTGTTAATTAACTTAAGGAGCAGAATAAGTTTATATATCGTATTTATTGGACAAAAATACAAAAAGCAATAAAATAGTTCATAATATGAACCAAGATATTTGCAAGCATAATGTAAGCATTTGTAGCGTGATTTTCGTTTTAGCTTTTTTAGGGTTTTACTTTTCTTCAAAATCCTTTGGTCAATTTATACCACGACCAACTTCACCAATCGAAAGTTCCACAAAAATAGATTATAAAGAGCCAGCCAATTGGTATTCATTTGGCAAAATAAACAATATAGAAAAATATGTGCCCGCTCTTTTTGCGGAATTTATAGAATCTTCAAAACAGGGTGCGATATTCTATTTACACCCAACAACTTACAAGGGAGAAAATTGGAACCCAAAGAAACAATACGTTGCTCAACCAGTCGTAGAAAATCTGCTTTTGATTAATCAAGCATCAGCCTTTTCCGCCTGTTGTGACATTTATGCTCCTCACTATAGACAGGCAAATAGATACGCTTTTTCAAATGTGCCCCATGATGGTGAAAAACAATTGCAAGCAATAAATTTGGCGTACTCAGACGTCAAGGAAGCATTTGAAGTATTCTTGGAAGAGAATTTGGATAGGGGGTTTTTTTTGGTTGGGCACAGTCAAGGAACTCATTTGCTTCGACGCCTTATTTATGAATACGAAAGTGATAAAAAATTTAGAGAAGGCCTCATAGCAGCATACTTATTGGGTTTCAATATTAAATCTCAACAATTTAGATTAACGGAAAGCTGTAAAGTTTTTAACGACTACAATTGTTATATTTCGTGGAACGCTACAATTCAAGGTAGAAGACCCTTTTTTGAAGATGATGATTTAGATTGTATAAATCCAATTTCTTGGTCTAAAGATGGGGATCAGGTGCCTTTAAAAGAAATGTTGGGAGCAATGCCCTTTGGATCTTTCGAGGTCTCTAATTTAACCAAAGAGCAAGATCGAAAGATTATAAAACTAACTGGTAGTGTGGCCTGCAAAAACGGAAATTTAATAATAAAAAGTGATGATCTCAAATTTTTTCCAGATCAGGCTTTTAATTTGCACGCCTACGATTATGGTCTCTTTTATGGTAACATTTTGAAAAATTCATTAGAAAGGTTAAGTGCTTATAAACGAAGAAATTAGGAAATTATAATTCTCATCTATTTACACAGAAAAGAAGCATCATTTTTGTCTACCATCTTGTCTACCCTCATGAATTGCTCACACAAAGTATTTACAAATCAATAGGTTAGCTTTTGAGATGGTGCGGCTGAGATAAAGTTAACTGCCCTTACACTGCACCGCTAGTGACCGAAATACAGCAATAACAGTAACTTAGGTATCTCCGTGTTCATGTCAATAGGCACGATTTGTTTCACTGTTTGTTTTACAGTTTAAGTGACCCCACCCACGGATGGGACGGTGTGGGTGTCCTAGTAGTATGTTATTGGAGTGTGCAGCAGATGGTGTATACGGTTAAATCATCAATTATAAACAAATAGCATCCTTATCTTTTGAAGAAGAAAAGCATGTAAATAGCCGTTATAGCCATTAATATAATAACAAACAAAGGCTCAGGTGTAATTTTATCCATAAAAGTTGCTTCTATCCTATTTCCCGTTGTGTGACCTATATTTTCAAGAATTATTGAAAGAAAAGGTGCTTGACCTTTCTCTGCAGCATCCAGACCAGAGTTCCAGACTGTTATCTCCTGATGTTTATGAATAAATATTATCCGAGCTTGAAGAAAAGCTGCTCCAATTGCTGCAATTACTGCAAAAACTCTAGCGTATAAGTGAGCTTCCCTTATTATATTTAAAACTATTACAACTCCGATGAAAAAAATTATTTGCGTAAGGTTAAGAAGCTTACCTCCAAGTTGTAACGTTCCTATGTCTGTAAAAAATGCTTGATCCATTTTTGCTTCCAATCAAAGTTTTTTTTTCAGATATGAACTTTAAAGGATGTTATCTTTTTTACCAGACTTAATTTAAGCTCATTTAATAGAAATTGTTTCTCATTTTGTTTCACACCTAATTACATAAGCATAACAAAATGCTTATAAATACATGCTTTAGGTCAAATGAGATCCAGATTATGGTGCGGCTGAGAAGACTTGAACTTCCACGGGTTTTACCCCACAGCGACCTCAACGCTGCGCGTCTACCGATTCCGCCACAGCCGCATTTCTAATACCATTTTCAATCTGAAGTTAGATATGATATTTTCCCATAAAAAGCAACACGATTATATTAATGACGCAAATGATAGAATGGAAGCATGAGAAAAAACTCGTAGATTACAAATTTGCCGAGGAGGTAATGTCTGAACGTGTTGAGGATATAATTTCTAACCAAAAAACAGAGCTTATATGGTTTTTGGAGCATCACAACGTTTTCACCCTTGGTACATCAGCAAAAGCTAGCGATTTTAAGCATGGCGTCAATATTCCTATGTATCAAACTAAAAGAGGTGGACAGACAACTTATCACGGTCCTGGTCAACGAATTGTCTATCTGATGCTCGATATGAGAAATGGAAGAAAAGATATAAAACAATTGGTTTGGAACATAGAAGAATGGATCATTTTGGTCCTTAAAGACCTTGGCATTTTAGGGTACAGAGTTCCTGGGTTAATTGGGGTTTGGGTTAAGGATCATAACAGTATAAATTCAGATGGCACGTACGATAAAAAAATTGCAGCGCTTGGTTTAAGAGTTAAAAAATGGGTAACATTTCACGGCCTATCATTAAACGTCAACCCTGACCTAGCATTTTTCAATAACATTAATCCCTGTGGTATTTCAGGGAAAGGAGTCACGTCTCTACAACAGCTAGGCGTAAAAATAAAAATGGAAGATATTGATAAAGTTTTCAAGCACACTTTTTCAACAATTTTCTCAAAATGAGACAATTCTCGTATGCGTCGAACAGTCTCTAAATTTTGGGTGGAAAACTTAATAAGTATGTATTATATATACTTATTATTATTTAATTTTCTGTCAGTGCTAAAGGGGGCTTCTTTCAATGGTTGATGTTACAGATCAGATTTCACACGAACACGAAAAGAAAAATTTCTTTACCCGTTGGTTTATGTCAACAAATCATAAAGACATAGGCATCTTATACATATTCACCGCAGCTCTTTTAGGTTTTATAGCTGTTGCATTCACTGTTTACATGAGATTAGAGCTAATGGAGCCAGGGGTTCAGTATATGACTAATTCTGATGGAGAGCCAAACGGACACATGTGGAATGTTTTGATCACAGGCCATGGTGTACTTATGATGTTTTTCGTTGTGATACCAGCACTTTTTGGTGGCTTTGGCAACTATTTCATGCCTTTAATGATTGGTGCACCTGACATGGCATTCCCAAGAATGAATAATTTATCATATTGGTTGTATGTCGCAGGATCTTCACTTGCAGTTTGTAGTTTATTGGCTCCTGGAGGAAACGGTCAACTAGGATCGGGTGTTGGTTGGGTTTTATACGCACCGTTATCTACCTCAGAACAAGGAATGTCCATGGACTTAGCGATATTTGCTATACATTTATCTGGAGCCTCATCAATACTAAGCGCAATAAATATGATCACAACATTTTTGAACATGCGAGCTCCAGGTATGACACTCCACAAAACTCCTCTTTTCCCTTGGTCAATAGTAGTGACAGCTTTTCTTATACTCCTTTCTCTACCTGTATTGGCCGGGGCTATAACAATGCTTCTAACCGATAGAAACTTTGGTACCACATTTTTTGATCCTGCTGGAGGCGGAGATCCTGTGCTCTATCAGCATTTACTATGGTTTTTTGGCCATCCTGAAGTTTACATGATTGTTATTCCTGGATTTGGAATAGTAAGTCATGTCATTTCAACATTTTCAAAGAAACCAGTATTCGGATATTTGCCTATGGTATATGCGATGATAGCAATTGGAGCGTTAGGCTTTGTTGTATGGGCTCATCATATGTATACGGTAGGTATGTCCGTTACGCAACAAGCTTATTTTATGTTAGCAACAATGGTTATAGCGGTTCCTACGGGAATAAAAATCTTTTCGTGGATTGCTACAATGTGGGGAGGATCGGTTGAGTTTAAAACACCAATGCTGTGGTCAATAGGCTTTCTATTTCTTTTCACGGTAGGTGGAGTGACTGGTATAGTTTTAAGCCAAGCGGGGATCGACAGAGCATATCATGACACTTATTATGTGGTGGCTCACTTTCATTACGTTATGTCTTTAGGAGCCGTCTTTTGCATCTTCGCAGGGATATATTATTGGATAGGTAAAATGTCTGGTCGTCAGTACCCAGAATGGGCCGGTAAACTACACTTCTGGACAATGTTTATTGGATCAAACATTACGTTTTTCCCACAGCATTTTCTTGGGAGACAGGGTATGCCACGACGATACATAGATTATCCCGAGCAATTTGCATTATGGAATTATGTGTCATCTATTGGGGCTTTCATATCATTTGGGTCTTTTATATTTTTCTTTGGTATAGTTTTCTACACACTAATGTGGGGAAGACGTGTAACAGAGGAAGCTTATTGGGGAAAACACGCAGATACATTAGAATGGACTTTACCAAATCCACCACCCGAGCATACTTTTGAAATATTGCCTACACGAGACATGTGGGAGTCCAAGTCAACTAGCCACTAAATTGAGTTATCCATGCTGAAAACACTGGATATTTATGATAATACGAGTGAGCCTACCTTTCTCAATATGCGTTTGGCACCAAATAGATCTTTAGACTCATACGGGACAAAGGTGGTATTTGCAGTGATAGCATGCGGTTTTTTGCTCCCTATAATACCTTTTATTGGCAGTCCAATAGGAACAACACTCACGATTTTTTCAGGTTTAACGTTCTACCTTTTTCTAACTTTGCTTCAAAAAAACTTTCAACAGGGTAATACTTTTGAAGAGATTCTTATTTTAAAAAACAAGATTATAGTAGTACACAAAGAAAAAAATAAAGAGCAAAAAACTTGGGAGGGTAATCCTTACTGGACCCGGGTACATCTCGACCTTAATAATCCAAAACTAAAAAATTACCTGACCTTGACAGGTAAGGGGAGACACATTGAATTGGGGGCGTTTTTAAGCCCAGATGAACGAATTGAGCTAAGAGATAAAATTCAAAATGCGCTAGCTAAAGCTAATAGTGCATGATATATCAAACGTGGTTCATATAGTTGAAGTCACATGAAAATGATTGCTAATGAAACTTCTGGATTCCAATTCAAGCGCTTTGCATTTCTTGGCATGTCTGGGCTTGGGAAAACATTTATCTCTCGAATCTTAGTACAAAAAGACGGTTGGTCTCATTATTCAGTCGATTATGAAATAGGCAAGCTTCTGTTCAAACACCAGCATAAATACTTACTTGATGGATTTGAAATAAGTAATCTAACAAACTTGTCTAACTTCCTTGGCAAACCTGGGTCTCCTTCGATGGGAGGAATTTCATTTTCAGAGTACTTAACCCGTCAACAGCTTCACCGCGATGCAGAAGTTGAGGCAACACTTAATGCATGTTCACTTGTGGAGAGGTCACCAGCAATGTCTCACATTGTATGTGATACATCTGGTTCGATTTGTGAGCTGGTAGACCCATCTGACGAAAATGATAAAATACTTAAATCGTTATCAAAAAACTTTCTCATAATCTGTCTTGAAGCACCCGACTCCATGTATCAAGTATTAATTGACCGGTTTTTAGCCAAACCTAAACCTATGTATTACGAAGAAAACTTCCTACATTCTCTATGGCTAGATTATAGAAATGACACGTTGAATATTAATGATCCAATAAACCCTGATGATTTCATGATTTATGGATTTAAAGCTCTTATTAAAAGAAGAAAAGGTATTTTCGAGACTATCTCAAAAAATTGGGGTATATCATTAAATTTCAAGCAGTTACGTGAAGTAAAATCTGCTGGCGATTTAATAAAGGCAGTAAAGTTTGAGACCGTAAGTAAAATAAAGAGCCAATAATGCCGATAAAAATCCCAAAAAATTTACCAGCCTTCGATATTCTTCAAGACGAAGGTGTTATGGTTATGTCTAGTCAGTTGGCTGAAAAGCAAGATATCCGCCCTCTCCAGATAATGTTACTTAACTTAATGCCAGAAAAAATAAAAACAGAGACCCAATTTGCGCGACTCATCGGAGCAACTCCGCTTCAAATAGAGTTTACCCTGTTGCGAGTATCATCACACGTTTCAAAAAATACGTCTAAAGAGCATCTTGAAAACTTTTATAAAACCTTTGATAGTGTTCGTGATAAAAAATATGATGGGCTTATAATTACTGGAGCACCTATAGAGCATCTTCCATTTGAAGCAGTTGATTATTGGGGAGAATTGACAGATATTTTAGAATGGGCAAAATTGTCTGTCCATTCTGTATTTGGAGTTTGTTGGGGCGCTATGGCTATGCTTTATTATTTTTACACTATAAAAAAACTCATGTTAGAAGAAAAGGCTTTAGGATTATTTCGGCATAAGAATAGAAAAGTTAACTCGCATTTTTTAAGAGGTTTTTCAGATGACTTGATCGTTCCTGTAAGTAGATGGACAGAAATATCAAAACATCAAATCTTTGCTAACAAGAAGCTAGAAATACTTTTGGACTCTGATGAAGTTGGACCTTGCCTAATAGAAGATAAGGAAAAAAAATTTTTATTTTTGCTTAATCATTTGGAGTATGACAGCAATACTCTTAACGAAGAGTATGTGAGAGATAAAGACACTGAAAAAAATTTTCAGGTTCCCAAAAACTACTTCCCCAATGATAATCCAAAACTAAATCCAATAAATAGGTGGCGTAGTCATGCACATCTTTTATACGGCAACTGGATAAACGAAATATATCAAACTACTCCTTTTGAGATAGAAAAGATTGGCTTGAAATAATCCTAAATTTAAGGTTATTCTTAACTATGCGACACTCTCTACCACAAAATCCACAATTTTATGTTACTGCACCACAGGAATGCCCTTATTTGGAAAATCAGGTCGAAAGAAAGCTATTCACAGCCTTATATGGAAGCAATTCTAGTCGCCTAAATAATTCTTTATCGAAACAAGGGTTTAGAAGATCACAAAATGTTTTGTATAGACCTGCTTGTGCCAACTGTAATGGTTGTATGTCAGCAAGAATATCAAGTAAAGAGTTCAAACCTTCGAAGTCACAAAAGAGGATACTTTTAAAAAATTCAGATATTGTTAGGACTATAAACTCTCCACTAGCAACAGATTCCCAATATGATCTTTTCAAACGCTATATAACCTCCCGGCATCCCAATGGAGGGATGTCGGATATGGATGCTGACGATTTTACAGCAATGATTGAAGAAACAAATGTTGAATCTAAGCTAATTGAATACTATGCAAAAGATAATGGAGAGTTAGAACTTGTTAGTTTTTCTTTGGTAGACATTTTAGATGATGGAATCTCTATGGTATACTCAGTATTTAACCCAGATTTTAAGGAAAGAAGCCTTGGTACATATATGATTTTAGATCATAACAGATTGGCGTTAGAAATGACGCTTAAGTTTGTTTATCTAGGCTATTGGGTTAAAGGTAGTTCTAAAATGGACTATAAAAAAAGATTTAATCCTCTTGAGGTATTCACAGACGATAAGTGGGTTTGCTCTAGCAAAGTTGATTACAAAAAACCCAGTATTGAAAATAGCTCGAAAAAGAAACTTGGGGTACCCATCTACCTACCCTCAGATCAGTGATTTTTGCTAAAAGTTAAGTGAAAGATCTCTATGATTTGCGTTACAGCTAGCTAAATATAGGGCAAGCTCTTCGTGAAATTTGGGGAGAGCTCTTACACCAAGAGTTGTTTTTGTTTTTTCTAAATAAGTCTCAAGAGGAGAAGCTAAAGTAGCCTCTGAGCCAAGAACCCACAATTCTAACTCATTTATTTCTTTCAGTGCTTTTTCTAAGCTTTTTTCAACCCTATCTTCTTTAACTTTCTTTTTCTTCAACTCTTTGATTGCCTTTGAAACATTCTTTTTGAACTCGGAGGTGCCTTTTACTTCTCTATACTTCTTTACAAAATCGTTAAGACGTCGAATTGCCTCTTCTTTCTCTAAATTCACCATCTCATTAAGAATTAAAGAGTATTCTTTTTTTACTTTTGTTATTTCTTGGCTTGAAGCCAAAATGTCAGCAACATTCTTAATAGTTTGATATGACTTTTCACCTTTGCGCCTATAAAGATTCCTTAGTTTCTCTTCATCTTTCATCATAGCTTTAAAATCTTTGTAAGTCTGTGGCCAGCTTGCTGGTATTGTCGCTTTTAATTCGTCTATTTCTTCTTGTATGTAGCCAATCTCACCTTCTATCTCCTCAACCAAATCCATATTTTTTAGGGTCTTCTGAAGAACCTGTTCTTTTTTTATATCTTTGATATCTCTGAGTTTTATATTTATTTGGCTCTCAATTCTTCTTACTTTTCTTAAAATAGGTTTATATTCGATTGACTCTTGCTTGATTTTTTCTTCCTGATTCATTGCCTTTTCCAAACTATCAATGGCCAACTCAGCATCCGCAATAGCACCTTCCAAACCACCCCTCACCTTCTTCGGAAGAAGCCCTAAATCGGTAGCTTTAAGGTCTAGTACTGCATTTTGCACATATCTGTTTTCAGAGAATAATAAACCTGCACTATACTCTTCAATACAATATTGTAGTCGTGGGTTTTTTGGAGGAGGAGAGTTTTCAGATAAGAAACTTGTCCTATTAGGCAAATAGTTAACCAAAGCAGGATAATACCCAACTATAAACAGTGCTAATATTTGTAGGCCTATAAAAGGTACGACCCCTTTATACATTTGCACTGTTTTTACAATTGCAGGAGCAACTCCTCTAAGATAAAACAACGCAAATCCAAAGGGCGGTGTGAGAAATGATGTCTGGATGTTTAGACCTATCATAACGCCAAGCCAGACAGCTGTTATGTTAGCGGAAGGGTCCGACAAGAGAATTGGAGCCACTATGGGCACCACGACAACAGCTATTTCTATGAAATCAAGAAAAAATCCAAGTATAAAAATGACTGCCATAACAATTATAAATTTCGCCCAAAAGCCTCCTGGAAGCGAATTCAGAAATTCTCGTACTAAATCTTCACCGCCAAATGCCCTGAACGCTGCCGTAAGCACAGCAGCACCCAGCAATATTATAAAAACAAGTGAAGTTGTCTTTGCCGTTTCTAGCATTACGTCGTTCAAGGTATTCTCTATTTTGAATAGACGGATAGAACTCCAAATGAGGGATACAATAAAAATTGTTGCCCCAACAATTCCAATTAAAATGCCTGTCAAATCTCTTGCATCCTCTATCAAAAGAATATTCATATCAAAATTCGACAAGGCAAAAGCCATTATGAGGATCGAAATCAACAAGAGTATTGCCGGAAGATAAGCTGTGTAATCTTGCTTAGGATTTAAACGATATCCTGCCATTACGAGCGCACCAGCAGCTCCTATCGCACCAGCTTGATTAACGGTAGCTATTCCTGAGATAATTGACCCTAAAACCAAAATTATTAAAGTCAAAGGAGGTATCAATATGAAGCCAACCCTTACCCAAAAAGCAGCATTCATCTTTCCACTATAGGGAACAGATGGTGCTAGTCGTGGGAAGAAAAGGGCCAGCACAAGAATAAAGAGCATGTAAAGTAAAACAAGAACTATTCCAGGGACAAAAGCACCCAAAAACATCTCTCCCGCACTTGTGGATGTTACATCCATTACAGAAGGCATCGATAAATCTCCAGTAGCTTCTTTATGTAGAGCCTTCCTAAGAGAGCTAGCCTGATCGGCTGCGGATCCGAGCTGATCGGAAAGAATTATAAGAACAATAGATGGTGGTATTATCTGCCCCAATGTTCCAGAAGCTGCGATCGTTCCCGTAGCCAGGGCAGGTGAGTATTTATTTCTTAGCATTACTGGTAAAGATATCAGTCCCATAGCTACCACAGTTGCACCGACTATCCCTGTCGTAGCAGCAAGAAGGGCACCAACAAAAACTACTGAAATTCCAAGCCCTCCCGGAACTGGACCAAATAAATTAGCCATCGTTACTAACAAATCTTCTGCTATCTTGGACTTTTGAAGCATTATACCCATAAAAATGAACAAGGGGATCGCTATAAGAGTGTCTCTTTCAACATCCCAATAAACAAACCTGAGATTAGTAACACCTGCAGAAAGCCACTCATAGGGCCCGCCGCTGTGAAAATATGCATCAAGGTTTCCCTCAAACAAATATCCAAAACCCGCGGCGGCTACGATAGAAATAATTGCAGCGCCTGGGAGAGAAAATGCTACTGGATAGCCTGAGCCTAAAGCAAAGGCCATAGTTAGAAATAGAACTGCTAAGAAAAATAGCTCCATTTAATGCCCTAACTGTATTGATGTATCACGTTTTCCTGGTTCCTCATAAATATCGGCAAGACTTTCAAAAAACTGAACAACAAATTGTACCAACATTGTAGCACCGAATATACCAAGAAACATTGCCATCTGATATTTTATAAACATTCCGTTTATTCCTTGGTTGGTTATTTCAAAAACCAATAATGGCGAATTTATAATTGAAGTCTTGCCATTAAAGCCGATCAGAACAACTACTATCATCGTCAGCACACCCAACAAATACGACCCCCATGCGTTCACATATGCTTTAACCTTATCGCTAAGTCCAGCGTATATCACATCAACTCTTACATGCCCCTCTTCATAGAGAGTGTAAGCAGACGCGAATAAAAACAATGCGGCATACCAATATCGAACTAAATCAGCCATAAATGACTGTTCATAAGAAAATAGGTACCTGGATATAACTATAATTAGTTCGGCGAATACAATCAAAAGAGCTAACCATGTCCAACCGAGGGTCCGAGAAAAACGTGCAACAATGAAACCTAGAATTATAAGCGGTACATGGATATAAGGTCCAACGACATTTCCAAGCCCCAACGCTCTAGCAACTGGGTCGCTGACAAGAAATTTTAAAACATCAACTGACCTAAGCAAAGCAAGTGTGAAGTCAACACATCCAATAAAAAGAACAGCAAAAAAGCAGCCTCTTAAAAAATATACATTAAAATTATGAAGACTATTGGCCTGTTGTCTATAACCTTCATTCAGAGTTCTGTTAACCTGCCAAACTGCTACAATTACAGACACGATATACACTAATAGAGAAATCATCGCGGTTCCTGAAAGGGACTTAAAAAGTGTAGACGCACCTTCAAAACCAAAATATATATTCAAAAAGTTATTCACTAAAAAAGCCACCAACAGAGAGATAGTAATCCAACCAAGGTACCGTTTCCATACCCCTTCTACCACCTGTCTTTTAACGGCTGCTTCACTCATGTAACATCCAAATCAAAATTGGCGAATAACAGAGTTATTCGCCAATTATAAAAAATTTTGCCTTAAGCCTCTAAGCCTAAAACTCTATTTCTTTGGTTAACGAATGTACCTTCAAATTTGGCCATCGTTCCACCAATTTCTCTGAGAGCTTTTTGGAAAGCATCATCTATCTTTTTAGCTAGTGCACTATGGTCTCTAACTTCTTCAAAGACTTCTGCTGAAGCTTCTCCAAAAGAATCCCATACTTCGTCTGGAAATGCTTTGGTTTCAACACCTTGCTCGTTTATAAGCTTCCCTAAATACTCACCATTCTTTGCTAGACCTTCTTCGTATTGAGCTGCTTGCTCTTCGAAAGCTGCAGCTGTTATAAGTGCTTTTTCCCATTCAGAAAAGCTTCCCCACAAGCTTGCATTGAAAGCAAATGAAAGACCTCCACCAGGCTCATGCATTCCACCTGTGTAGTAGAATTTAGCTGCTTCATAAAACTTCATGAAGTAGTCATTGTAAGGACCAACCCATTCGCATGCATCGATAGAGCCCGAAACCAGGTTTTCGTAAATTTGGCTACCTGGAAGAGTAACTGTAGTACCTCCCAGCTTTGAGATAACCTGTCCACCGAGTCCTGGTATACGCATTTTAAGTCCCTTGAGGTCGTCGGCACTGTTGATCTCTTTATTGAACCAGCCGCCAGCCTGTGTTCCTGTTGAACCACAAGTAATCGCTTTTAGACCAAATTCACCGGATACTTCATCCCAAAGCGCCTGACCACCGCCAAACTTAACCCATGCACACCATTCAGGGCTTGTCATACCAAATGGTACAGCAGTCCAATAGGCAAGACCTGGGTGTTTTCCTGTGTAGTAGTAGTCGGCTGAGATGTAGCATGACGAGTTACCTGAAGCAACCTCATCAAACACGTCCAATGCACCAACTTTCTCACCGCCGGCAAAATATTCCATTGTGAGCCGGCCTTCAGAAAGTTGCGTAATTCTTTCCATTAAGCGTTGAGCTGAAGTGCCCAGACCTGGAAAGTCACGTCCCCAACTTGACACACATGTTAAGACTTTTCTCTCTTGTGCTACAGCTGGTGCTGCTAATGCTGCGCCAGCAACTGCGGCGGTACCAAGACCCGCCTTTGTAATAAAATCACGTCGTTTCATATTTCCTCCAACAAAGTTTATTAAACTAAATAACCTATACAAATAACTTCCCTATATAGCCTAGTTACTTATTAATATCAAGCACATAAAAAATATAAAATTCAAATATATCTGAGTCCACCTTTTACAATCTCTTGTGCAAGACGATGGTACATTGGTACTTTAGATAAGTTCAAAATCAAAATTTAAATAAACTCTTTAAAAATAAGAACTATTGCCTTACAGTCAAAGTCTAATAACGTTTTTAATCAAAGAGACTTTAATATGACACAGTCAAATAAAATTACTGGCGCAGAGATAGTAATAAAAGCTTTGATTGATCAGGGTGTGGATACGGTTTTTGGGTATCCTGGGGGGGGCGATTCTGCCAATTTATGACGAACTATTTCAGCAAAAAAAAATCAAACATATTCTTGTTAGACATGAGCAAGCAGCTACTCATGCTGCAGAAGGGTACGCAAGATCCACCGGAAAAATTGGTGTGGTTTTTGTTACCTCTGGACCTGGTGCTACAAATTCAGTTACAGGGCTTACAGATGCCCTTATGGACAGCGTGCCAATAGTGGTAATTAGTGGTCAAGTGCCAACTTTTATGATAGGAAATGATGCTTTCCAGGAGGCAGATACCGTGGGTATCACTAGACCCTGTACAAAACATAACTGGCTTGTTAAAGATACAAATAAACTGGCCGAAACAATACACAAAGCCTTTGAAGTGGCTGGTAGTGGTAGGCCTGGTCCTGTTTTGGTAGATGTTCCAAAAGATGTTCAGTTTGCTTCTGGCAGCTACACTAAGAAAAACGAAATTAAAAAGGACTTTATTAAAAAAGAGCCCCCTATTGATCTCAATATGTTGGATGAAGCAGTAAATAGATTAGAACTTGCGGAAAGGCCAATAATTTACAGTGGAGGTGGCGTTATAAACTCTGGTCAATCTGCAGTAAATTCACTTAGAAATCTGGTCGCTGGCACAAATTTCCCCATAACTTCTACCCTAATGGGGTTGGGCAGTTATCCTGCTTCAGGAAAAAACTGGTTAGGAATGTTAGGGATGCATGGGACTTATGAAGCAAATATGTCTATGCACGACTGTGACTTTATGCTTTGTATTGGCGCTCGCTTCGACGACAGGATAACAGGCAGAATTGATGCTTTTAGTCCCAAGTCATATAAGGTTCACATAGACATTGATCCATCTTCGATAAATAAAAACATAACTGTAGAGGCACCTTTAATTGGTGATGTTTCGTATATATTAAGCACTCTAATTGCTAGGTGGAAGGAAAGAGGTTCCAAAGTAAATAAGAAAAAATTAAGCGCTTGGTGGAAATCTATAAATGATTGGAAAGGGGTAAAATCGCTTGGTTACGAGAATTCTTCAAATGTTATAAAGCCCCAATATGCAGTTCAAAGATTGGAGAAGCTAACTAAGTCTTACAATCGATTTGTATCGACTGAAGTTGGTCAACACCAAATGTGGGCTGCACAATTTATGGGATTTGAAGAGCCTAATAGGTGGATGACTTCGGGAGGATTAGGAACTATGGGGTATGGGTTTCCAGCATCCATAGGAATTCAAACCGCCCACCCAAAATCTCTTGTTATAAATGTCGCTGGAGAGGCGAGTTGGTTAATGAACATGCAGGAATTAGGAACAGCGGTACAATACCGATTACCCGTAAAACAATTCATTCTAAATAATGAGAGACTAGGTATGGTAAGACAGTGGCAGGAACTACTGCATGGAGAAAGATACTCTCATAGCTGGTCTGATGCTTTGCCTGATTTTGTAAAGCTAGCAGAGGCATATGGGATAAAAGGCATAAGATGCGAAGATCCCGCTAGGCTAGACGATAGCATCAGAGAAATGATTGAGTATCCTGGCCCAGTAATATTCGATTGCTTAGTTGAAAAACATGAAAATTGTTTTCCTATGATTCCATCTGGAAAAGCTCATAACGAAATGATACTTGGGGAACAAACTGAAGAAAACATTATCTCAGATGATGGTGCTGTATTGGTCTAAATAATATAGAAAGAGCTTAGAAAAATGTCTTTAAAATTAAAAAAAGGTGTAAATAAACAAAGCGCTTACAATCTCAGGGATCCTAATCTTGACTATGAAGCTGCACATACTCTTTCGATTATTGTGGATAACGAATCTGGTGTTCTGGCAAGAGTTATTGGCTTATTTTCTGGCAGAGGCTATAACATTGACAGCTTAACTGTGGCAGAGGTGGATCCCAATGGACATAGGTCTAGAATTACAATAGTTACAACTGGAACTCCTAAAGTTGTAAACCAAATTAAAGCGCAACTGAACAGAATGGTTCCAGTGCATGAGGTGATAGATCTTACCCTTAAAGGCAAAGCTGTTCAAAGAGAGCTGGCAATATTTAAAGTTGTTGGGAATGGTAATCAACGAGTGGAGTCTTTGAGGCTTGCAGATGTCTTTAGGGCAAAAGTCGTGGACAGCACTCTCAAAAGCTTTACATTCGAGCTTACAGGCACTTCAGAAAAGATAGATGCATTTGCTCAGCTAATGGCTCCTTTAGGTCTTAAAGAAATAGCCAGAACAGGAATTGTCGCGTTACTTAGAGGCGACAATTCTAGCTAGCATTTTTAACTGCAACCAGAGGTGCTCCCGCATGTGTTGCACTTTAAACAGGTACCATTTCTAACCAATGTAAAATTACCGCATTCATTGCATGGATCACCTTCGTAGCCTTGCATCTTAGCTTTCGTTATTTGATCAGAAATTTGCAAAGACTCAGTTACATTAACCTCTGCTGCTTTGCCTGCAGTTTCTACTTTCTCTTGGCGCTTGTCGTTCACCGTAGGGAACCTTTTTCTTAGATAGCCTGAACTGGAGAGCTCTTTAATCATTTTAAGAGACTCATCTGTTTTTCCAGGACCAACATCTTTAGATGAATAACTAGTCTCTACTTTTTCACCTAATGTGTCGAGATTGTCTTCAGGTATGGAATGAGCCAAATCTGTTCTATCTAAATAGGAAATAGCCAACTCTCTGAAAATATAATCCAAAATTGAAGTAGCATTTCTAATTGTGTCATTACCTTGTACAAGCCCAGCAGGTTCAAATCTAGTGAATGTAAAAGCCTCTACGAATTCGTCAAGAGGTACACCGTATTGTAAACCTACCGAAACCGCGATAGCGAAGTTGTTCATCATAGCTCTAAATGCAGCGCCTTCTTTATGCATGTCTATGAAAATCTCCCCAAGTTTTCCGTCACCATATTCTCCTGTACGAAGGTAAACTTTATGACCTCCTACAACTGCTTTTTGTGTATATCCCTTCCGTCTCTCAGGAAGTTTTGACCGCCCTTTTACTATTTCTTTGTAAACAATCTGTTCTAACACTTTTTGAGAGTTGGTTTCTTGGATTGTATTTTCTTCCAACTCATCAGCTTCATCTTCAATTAGTGCTGACGACAAAGGTTGGGAAAGCTTTGAACCATCTCTGTAAAGCGCATTGGCCTTAACCCCTAAGGACCAGCTTAATTCGTAGGCGTCCTTACAATCCTTTATAGATGCGTCTCCTGGCATATTTATTGTTTTTGAAATAGCCCCAGAAATAAATGATTGTGCAGCAGCCATCATGTAAATGTGACTCTCAACTGAAAGATATCGTTTCCCTTTCTTTCCACACGGGTTTGCACAATCAAAAACTGGTAGGTGTGCTTCGTCAAGATGGGGAGCACCTTCTAAAGTCATTGTTCCACAAACATAATCATTTGCTTGCGATACATCTTCGTTAGTGAAGCCTAGGTGTGCTAATAGATTAAATCTCGGGTCATTAAGTTTGTCCATCGGCACTCCCAGAGTATCTCGACAAAATTCTTGCCCCAATGTCCATTGGTTGAAAACAAACTTAATATCAAAAGCAGTTGGCAGAGCTTTTTCAATTTTTTCAATTTCTTTGGAGGAGAACCCGTGTCCTAATAACGAGGTAGCATTTATTTTTGGGCAGTTTTCTAAAGAGCCATTGCCAACAGCATAGTTAACTATTGAGTCTATTTTTTCCTGGTCGTACCCAAGTACTTTCAGCGCGTTAGGAACCGATTGATTTATTATTTTGAAATATCCGCCTCCTGCAAGCTTCTTGAACTTGACCAGCGCAAAGTCGGGCTCAATTCCTGTTGTATCACAATCCATTATCAGACCAATCGTTCCAGTAGGTGCAATCACGGAAACCTGAGCGTTTCGAAATCCATGCTTTTCACCAATAGATAATGCTTGTGCCCACTCCTCTTGAGCAACAGTAACGAGACTTGAGTCTGGGCAATTCTTAGTATCAAGTGGTACCGGATTGACATTCACCTTATCGTAACCACTGTCCTTGCCAAATGCTGCCCTCTTATGATTTTTTATAACTCTCAGCATGTGTTCTTTATTTTTTGCAAATCTTTTGAACGATCCGACCTCTCCAGCTAGTTTTGCTGATGTTTTATAAGAGGTACCTGTCATTAAAGCAGTTATCGCCCCGCAGATAGCCCTACCTTTTTTACTGTCATACGATAGCCCCATATTCATGAGTAAACCCCCAAGATTAGCATAACCTAACCCAAGGGTTCTATAATCAAAAGATCCCTCTGCTATTTCCTTGCTAGGAAATTGTGCCATCATAACGGAAATCTCCAAACTCAGAGTCCATAGTTCTACCGAATGCATAAAACTATTGTGGTCAAATTTTCCTTCTTTCAGATACTTAAGAAGATTAATTGACGCTAAATTGCATGCTGTATCATCAAGAAACATATATTCAGAACACGGATTAGAAGCTCGTATATCCCCATCTTCCGGACAAGTATGCCATGCATTGATGGTATCGTGATATTGGATGCCCGGATCCGCGCAAGACCATGCAGCGTGTGATATCTGATCCCATAGTTCTCGTGCTTTGACCTTTTTAAGTGCTTTGCCATCTGTTCTTTTTAAGAGTTCCCAATCTTTATTTTCTTCTACTGCTTTTAAAAATCTGTCTGTCACTCTCACGGAATTATTTGAGTTTTGGCCCGATACAGTCAAATATGCTTCGGAGTCCCAATCGGTGTCATAGGTTGGAAAAGTTATCTCTTTATAGCCTTGTCTTGCGTATTCCAATATTCTATTTATGTA
>CACHJY010000018.1 GCA_902580265.1 uncultured Alphaproteobacteria bacterium | reverse complement strand
TGACTTTCCCTTAACAGTAGTATTATCAGAAAATGGTTGGATAAGGTCTTACAGGGGACATAGCCTTGATATTAATTCATTTAAATTTAGAGATGGTGATGGAATTAAGTTTGTTGTTCAATTGATGAGAAGTCAGCAATTGTTGTTTATAACTGCAGAGGGGAGGTCATTCAGCTTATCTCTTGACCAATTAAAAAATGACAAAGGCTATGGGGAACCCCTGAATTTAATGATTGGAACAGGGAATGTTACCTCTATAGTAAGTACTCTGACTTTCCGTCCAGAAGGTAAAGGCTTAATATTTTCGAGGAAAGGTCTTGGGTTCATAGTTGATTTTTCTTCTCTGCAATCCTCTGCGAAAACAGGAAAACAAATATTCGAACTCAGCGCAGGAGATGAAGTGATCGGCTTACAAGAAATTACTGGCGATACCATTATCGTACTTAGTACTGCTTTAAAAATGCTTATTTTCTCAGTTGAGGAGTTGCCGTTGTTAAAAAAGGGTAAAGGCGTTCGCTTGCAACGTTACAAGGAAGAAACTCTTTCTGATGTTATGCTTTTCTCACAACTTAATAAAAATGACTTAATTATTAAAAAAATGTTTCCAAAAAATGAGGAGATTAACTACTGGGTAGGGAAAAGAGGCCAGGTAGGCAAAATGTTGTCTAAGAAATTATTAAGGAAAAAAATCACTAAGTTTGAAGATCTTCTGTAATTTTATTAAGCAAGCCATTTACGAGTTTTTGTTCTTGTCCATTAGGATAAAACGTTCCCGTTATTGAAACATATTCTGAAATAATGACTTTTTTAGGAGTTTTCTTATTCAGAGTCTCGGCACTTGCGGCTCTCAGTATCGCTCTCAATGTGGTATCAATTGTTTTTAGATTCCACTGATTGTTAAAAGCCTTATTGATTTTTGTGTCTATTATTATTTGATTTTTAGCAGCCTGTTCTATGATTCTTTGAGACAATAAATAATTTGGTCTCAAAATTTCTGCGCCTTGTATTTGTCGCATATAAAACGTTTCTTTAAGCTCTTTTTTAATAGTACTATAACTCTTGCCATTCGCTTCCATTTGAAATAGCGCTTGAATGGCAAATAATCGTGAGGTTGTGTTTTTTTTATAATCATAAGATTTAGAAGGGATCACGATTTTAATGGCCTCTGCTTTTTATTTTGATAATACTCAACAAAGCATTGCAAGCCTCCCCGCCTTTATCAAAAATTTTGGGATCTGCTCTCTTTTCAGCCTGCAATCTATTTTCTACAGTTAAAATGGCATTCCCTATACAGATTTTTTCAAGACCGAGATTAGTAAGCCCTCTAGAGCTTTCTGTGCTCACTATTTCATAGTGTGTTGTCTCACCTCGGATGATGCACCCAATTGCAATAAAGCCATCAAACTCACTTTCCATCAATTTTATTGCAGTTGGTATTTCAAGCGCACCTGATACCTCAACTATCTCTGTATCGGCTTTTATTTTTTTTAGAGCGTACAGTGCCCCCCGAATTAGATTATCGGTAATATCCTTGTAATAGGGAGCTGAAACGAGGCAAATTTTAAGTCTTTTCTTAAAGTCTGGCAAGTCGATCTTACGTGAATTCACTGTTCTCACCTAGAAACCCTCCGTTGTATCGATTCGTAATCCATATCCCTCCAAGCCAATTACCTTTGGGAGTTTTGAATTCGAAAGAAGCTTTATTCTTTTTACGCCGAGCAAAGATAAAATTTGAGCTCCAATACCATACTCCTTAAGTGTATCTGATTTATTTTTTTCAGCACTGCTGTCATCTGCGCTTAGAATAACCAAAAGTCCATTTTTATTTGTAATTATTTTTTGCATGGCTCTGTCTATCTCATTATATCTAGAAGGTACCAAACCAAGCAAATCTTTATAAATGTTTAACTTATGCATCCTAACCATCGCTGGTTTGGTAGTACTTATCTTTCCAAGCTTCAGGACGATATGTTCTGAATTTTCTATCTCGTCTTTAAACTTTATCACTTTCCACTTGCCGCCAATGTTTGAGTTTAAAACTGAGCTTTCAACTTCCTTTATGAGGTTGTCATGCTTTCTTCTATACGCAATTAGGTCTGAGATAGTTCCGATTTTTAGATTATGTGTATATGCAAATTTTTTTAAATCTTTAAGTCTTGCCATGCTACCGTCATCATTCATAATTTCACATATCACACCGGAAGGATTTAATCCGGCAAGCCTAGATATATCTACTGCAGCCTCGGTATGACCTGCTCTAATGAGTACTCCACCATCTTTTGCTCTTAATGGAAAAACATGTCCTGGGGTGGCTATTTCTTCTGTTCTTACTTGAGGATTTATTGCGACTGATATTGTTTTTGCTCGGTCATGAGCTGATATTCCTGTTGTAACGCCCTCTCTCGCTTCGATTGATACAGTAAAAGCTGTCTCATGCCGAGAGGAGTTAGTAGCGGCCATTAAAGGCAATTTCAACTTGTCTATTTGTTCGGAGGAGAGTGCCAAGCAAATTAATCCTCTACCATTTGTAGCCATGAAATTTACAGCATTTGGAGTTGCCATTTGTCCTGGTATTACTAGATCTCCCTCATTCTCCCTATCTTCATGATCAACTAAAATGAACATTTTACCGTTCCTAGCATCTTCAATTATTGATTGTGTGGAAGAGATTTCAACACCTTGTTCTTTCATTTTTTTATTTCCCTGAATCCAATATCCGATCTACATATCTGGCTAGAATATCTATTTCAATATTAACTTTCTCTCCAATGCACATCTTTTCCCAGGTAGTATTATCTTTCGTATGTGGGATAAAGTTGACATCAAAGAATGAAGAGTCAACTTGATTAACGGTTAATGATGTTCCGTTCAAAGTTATTGATCCCTTTTCAGCAATAAACTTAGCTAAGCTTTTATTAGTTTGGAATGTAACTTGGGTACTTCCCTCAACCTCTAGAATTTTTTCTATTGAGCCTGTACCATCTATATGTCCCGTCACAATGTGCCCCCCTAATTCATCACCGATTTTTAAAGATCTTTCCAGATTTACTTTTTTGCCAGGTTTCCATCCAAAATCTTTATTACCTATAATTGTTTTTAAGATAGTCTCGCTAGATATGTCTACTGAGAACCAATTTTTGTTTTCTGAGATGCCATAATCCGTTACTGTCAGACACACCCCATCACAGCATATTGAGGCTCCCAAATCTTGATCGGATATATTGTAATTGCAAAAAATCTTAGCGCGTGTATCTTTTATTTTTTCAATTTTGGCTATTTCGCCTACATCAGTAACGATCCCAGTAAACATTTTTAATCCTTTCTAATCACTAGAAATCCACTTTGCTTCAATATTATCTTTCCATTTCACTAAGGATTTCAAAGTTAAATTTGGAAAATCTTCTAGTTGTGTATCAAGTGGTAAAAAATCATTAATACAGGAAGTACCTGAATCATTGATAACTTTATTCCCGGTAAACATTACAATTTCATCAAAAAAACCGGTCTTCAAAAAAGAGGTCCATACTCTTGCCCCGCCCTCAACTAATAATCGATTTACTCCAAGTCTAGAAATAATTTTTAGAATGTCTTGTATGTCTAAAAAATCTTGTTCCTTGTTAGCTTTGTCTATACTTACCCCTTTGAAAAAAGTGTTTTCTTTTATGGCTTTGTCATTTAATTCCTTACTAGTTATTATGTGTACCTTGTCTCTTCCCACTTTATCAAATAGTGAAAGGCCTTTGAAACCAGATAATTCGAAATTTGTGTCTAATATAAAAATTGGTTTGTTTTCGATTATTTCAAATTGATCTCTCAAATTAAGTCGTGGATTATCAATAATTACGCTATTTTTACCAACTAATATTCCATCGTTCTCTGATCTAATAAGCTGTACCCTCTTTCTACATATTGAGTTGGTTATCCACTTGCTCTGTCCATTTTTTGTGGCAATTTTACCATTTAAAGAAGAGCCTATCTTTAGTGTAATGTAGGGAATGCCACTTTTTTTCTGTTTTAAATAGCCTTTTAAAATATCGAAATTTTCCTTTTCATAAATATCGGTTTCAATACATTCGATGCCTGCTTCTTCCATCAGCAACTTACCTTTGCCGTTAGTTCTATAATCGGGATCAGTTGCCAAATAAACAACACGATTTGCTCCAAAGTTTACAATTTCTTTTGCACAGGATGGAGAAGTAGTTTCATGTGCACATGGTTCCAACGTGATATAGAAATTGATATCTTTAATCTGTCTGTTCTTTTTCATGAGATAGTGTTCTGAAGCTTGTTGGATAGCCATAATTTCTGCATGAGGTCTTCCTCCAAGTTGTGTGGTTCCTCTACCTAGAATAATATCTCTATAAGTGATCACGCAGGCAACTGAAGGATTTTTACCGGTGAGCCCGATGTTTCGTCGAGCTAAGTTCAGAGCTATTTTCAGATATCTCCTATCTTCTGCCGAAACGCTAGATTTAATCATCTAAACCGTCTTCTTTGGTTCAAGTTTACTTGGATGTAGCTCTGACATAAAATCTTCAAAATCTCCAAGTTCTTGAAAATTTTTATAAACACTGGCAAATCTTACATAGGCTACTGTATCAATTCTAGATAGTGTTTCCATTACTATTTTACCGATAATCTCAGATTTTATATCAGTATCACCAATACTTTCTAACCTTCTAACGATTCCTGTAATCATTTGCTCAATACGTTCAGACTGGATTGGTCTCTTCTGAAGAGCTATTCTTATGGATCTTTCTAGTTTATCCCTATCAAATATCTCTCTTTGATTTTTCTTTTTCAGTACATATAGGTCTCTTAATTGTACCCTTTCGTATGTAGTAAAACGACCGGCGCAACTTGAACAGTGCCTTCTCCTTCTTATAGATATATGATCTTCAGAAGGTCTACTATCCTTAACCTGTGTATCTAGATCGCCACAAAATGGACAGCGCAACGTATTCTCCCTTTGATCTACTAAAGTTTAAGCAACTATATCTTTAGTAGATATAATTTCCAACAAGCAATAAGCATATTCTTCATTGGTCTAAAAAGGATCTTAATTTTCTACTTCTGCTTGGGTGTTTCAGTTTTCTTAGTGCTTTTGCTTCTATTTGTCTTATTCTTTCTCTCGTAACGCTGAACTGTTGTCCTACTTCTTCAAGAGTATGATCGGTATTCACCCCTATGCCAAAGCGCATTCTCAAAACTCGTTCTTCTCTTGGGGTCAAGCTCGCTAATACGCGAGTGGTAGTTTCTTTGAGATTACCTTGTATAGCATTGTCTAATGGCAACAGTGCATTTTTGTCCTCAATAAAGTCACCAAGTTGACTATCTTCTTCATCACCGATTGGTGTTTCTAAGCTAATGGGTTCTTTTGCAATTTTCATAACTTTTCGAACTTTGTCTAGAGGCATCTGTAATTTTGAAGCCAGTTCTTCTGGGGTTGGTTCTCTTCCTATTTCATGAAGCATTTGCCTGCCTGTTCTTACAAGTTTATTGATTGTCTCGATCATGTGCACAGGAATTCTGATTGTTCTAGCTTGATCCGCTATAGATCTGGTAATTGCTTGTCTTATCCACCAAGTAGCATATGTGGAAAATTTATAACCTCTTCGGTATTCGAATTTATCTACAGCTTTCATGAGGCCGATGTTGCCTTCTTGGATTAGATCAAGAAATTGTAATCCTCTGTTGGTATATTTTTTTGCAATTGATATAACTAATCGCAGATTTGCCTCAACCATCTCTTTTTTTGCGCTTCTGGCTTCGTTTTCCCCTTTTTTGACTTTTTGAACTATCTTTCTGAATTCAGAGATATCCACGTTAATAATTTTACCAATCTTAGTCATTTCGGTCTTTAATTCTTCAACTTCCCCACTGTGATTTTTTGCTAACACATTCCAACCTCTGGATTTAAGCTTACCAACTCTATCTAACCAAGTTTCATCCAATTCAAAGCCCTTATATTCTTGAATGAACTCCTTCCTATTAATCCTTGCTTTATCTGATATTTTTACAAACGCGCTATCTACATTAGTTATGGCTTTATTAATTCCATACAATTGGTCGATAAGTGCTTCAATACGATTGTTGTGAAAGTTTAGAGAATTTAGAAGCGAAGCAATAGAGTGTTTAAAATCTTGATATTTAACTTCGTCTTTATTAGAAAATTTTTTACTCGAATCGAAGGTTGCTTTCATCCTTTTCTTTTCAAGCTCTTTTAACTTGGTGTATTTCTTATCTATTTCCTCTAGTATATTTAAAACATGTGGTGTTAACGAATACTCCATGGCAGCTAAAGATACGTTTATCGCGTCCTCTTCTTCCTCTTCCTCATCATTCTTTTTTTCAAATTGTTCCGAAGAACTTTCATTTTCTTTTTCATTTTTTTCAGGCGTCAATTTATCGGGATTTTGATCAATATCGAGCTTTTCAATATCTTCATCAAGCTGCTCAGAGTCTCCAATTTCTGTGAAGGTTGTTTCGAGATCTATAACATCCCTCAACATAATTTCTTCATTTAGCAACTCGTTCCGCCAAATAGTTATTGCCTGAAAAGTCAGTGGACTTTCACACAGACCACTTATCATAAGATTTCGTCCAGCTTCTATCCTTTTTGCTATAGCAATTTCACCTTCTCGGGATAGTAGTTCAACCGAGCCCATCTCTCTTAAGTACATCCTTACGGGATCATCTGTTTTATCCAGAGTTTCAGCTTCTGTGTTGGTGGCGACGATCTCTTTTGAACTTGATTTTTCTTCAGCATCCTCTGAATATTCCGTTTCTTCATTTTCAGTTATGTTTATTCCCATACCAGAAAGGTCGGTCATAAGGTCTTCAATCTGCTCGGAAGAAAGCTTCTCACTAATCACCAATTCTTCAAGTTGTTCATTAGTTATGTATCCTTTTTGTTTTGCCTCAGAAATTATTTTCTTTAAATTTTTCTTGGAAGGCCCATCAGCTAAAATTTTCTCATTTTCTTGGTCTTCATTATGCTGTGCTTCTTGTGTATTCATTGGTTTTCTATCCATCATTTTTTCAGAAAGTCTTTATTTTTTTTTTTAAAAATATCAAGGCTTTCTTTGTCAAACTCACGCTCTCTCAAAATCGAATCCTCAACAAATTGAGATCCACTGACTGCTTTATGGTACTCATTTTGAATTATTTCAAGTGATTCGCCTTGGTCAAGCGAATCGGACTCTTGAGTTTGTATCTTAATTTTAAGATCTTTCAAGCTTTCAAGCCGATTTTTTGCTAAATTTAATGTAGTTATTCTATTTAAAAGAAGGTCTCTAGACATTTCTTCTTTGTTTTTATCGTTATAGATAAGGTGTTTTTTCAATGAAGGGTTTTTTTTCATGGCGTGATCAGAAATCGAATCAAAAATATCGGATGAGTTGGAGATTGGTTCATGTTGGATTTTCCAAATCGATTTTAGAAAAAACTCATCACTAAAATCTATATCAGTCAGCTGTACTTTGAAATCCTTGATAAATATTGGGTTTTTAATTAAGCAAAACATTATTTCTGCTTCTAACTTTTCTATTTCTTTTTCAGAAACCTGAATGCGGGATATTGACTTCTTTTTGCTTTTGATTTTGTTTTCAGTGTGGTTTGATCCTTGATTTTGATTGATATTTATTTTGCTTTGAAACTGAACTTCTCTTATCTTGCCATTCATTTCCGTTAAGAACATTTTTCTTAAGTTAATATCTTTAATTTTCTGTATCTTACCCGTAAGTTCAACATCTAGTTTTCTTAAGCGCTCGGGACTGTCTAATTTTCTCTGTGATTTCTCACTAATAAACATGAATTCGGATAGTGTTTGCGAATTTTCTATTACTTCTTTCAGTGCATCTTTGCCTTGTTGTTTTATGAGATCATCTGGATCGTAGTCTGTAGGTAGATTTGCTATTCTTAGGGTTTGATTATAAGAAATTAATGGAAGTGCCAATTCAACTGCTCGTGAAGTCGCAAGTTTTCCGGCATTATCTCCATCAAGTAGTAAAACTGGCTCTTCACAAACCTTCCAAATCAATTGTAATTGTTCTTTTGTCAAAGAAGTTCCTAGCGGAGCAACCACATTATTTATTGAATTGTTGGCTAGAGAAATAACATCCATGTAGCCTTCTACTATAACTAAAGGATCGTTTTTTGCATTTTTTTGTGCATTTTTAAGATTAAAAATAAGAGAACCTTTTTTGAATACTTTTGTCTCTGCCGAATTTATATATTTGGCGCCATATGATGTAGTTAGTGATCTCCCTCCAAACGCGACAATCCTATCATTCAAATTGGAAATTGGAAACATAACTCTATTTCTGAATCTATCGACTAATGGCTTGTTTTCAGGTTTAAATGCAAGCCCTGCATTTTCGATGAATTGCTCTTTATATCCCTCTGATTTTAAGAAATTTATAAGATCGTCGCTCTTTGAGGGAGAGAAGCCAATTTTAAATTCTTTTATGATGTCCAATGATAAACCACGATCCTTTAAGTAATTTAAAGCTATTGAGCCTTTAGTGCTGAAAAGATATTTTGTAAAAAATTTACTTGCTGCTTCATTTATATTGAGCAGTTTTTGTTCTTCCGTAGATATTGTGTTGCTTTTCGCAATATCATCAATTTCCAAAGGAATTCCGGCTTTCTCACTCAGTAACTTTACTGCATCGAAAAATGGAATCCCCTCCATTTCCTTCAAGAAGCTGAAGATGTTACCTTTTGCTTGACATCCAAAACAATAGTAAAATCCCTTGACATCATCCACATGAAATGAAGCTGTTTTCTCTTGATGGAAAGGACAAGGCGCCCAAAAATCTTGTTTGGATAAATTGCTTTTTTTGGGATCCCAATTTACGTGTCGAGACGCTATGTCTGAAATTTTTACACTGGTTTTAATTTTTTCCAAAAAGGTTGAAGAAAAAGACATAGTATTTCAAACTCGTGAATTGTAATCAATTATTATAGTTGCTTTTTTTTTGTTTAATAGAGTATTGATTTAATAATATTCCATCCTTCAAGTCTATAACATAGATCTCGAGTTGTCCTTCGCCCACTTTTATAACTAAAGTTAACGTGTTATCCTCAATATCAATTCTTTCAACTTTTCCGTCAGGCACTATGATATTTCGATTGGACGATTCAGTTATTGTTACTGGTGCGGTATTGAAGTTAGATATTTTTATGCCTAGAATGGTTATAAGAAATAAAAAACCTAAAACCATCACTACCGAAAGTACTATTACTAACCGCTTCAAGAAAACTAAAGGTAAATCAGGTTTTGAACTCTTTTTAATTTCTGGCATCTATCATGACTGAAAAATTTATAATTAGTTTTACAAAAAAATCTGAAAGAAAGCTGGACAAGCTAATCTTAGAAAATTGTCCACCTAGTTTAAGTTTATCAAGAACAAAAATTCAAGGTTTAATTAAGCGGAACATGATTTTTGATCCTAAAAACGAAAAAGCTTTGACCATAAAAACCAAAACAGACGGCTTAGAGCAAATTATTCTCTACCTTGATAATCACACGAAGAAAAGTCTAATGGCTGAGGACTTGGATGTCCCTATTGTTTTTGAGGACAATGCTTTTGTGGTATTTAATAAACCTGCGAATATGGTAGTTCACCCGGTTAAATCTGATCAATGTGGTACACTTGTAAACTTTTTAATTTACAAATATCGAGATACACTTCCAACTACCTACGATAAGTTTAGACCTGGGATAGTCCACAGGCTGGATAAAGACACTTCGGGTCTCATTATTGTTGCAAAATCAGAATTTTGCGCGGATTCTTTGATCACTCAATTTAAAAGTCGGCAGATCAAAAAGACTTATTTAGCACTATGCATAGGAAATCCTCATGAAAATCTAAACAAATTAATAAGCAAGTCAGGTGTAAAAGTACTCGAAGACAACATTATAGAGGTCAAAACCCTAATTAGAAGAAATAAGATTCACAGAGAAATGATAGAAGTTAACTCTCATAATGGAAAGTTAGCTATATCGCGGTTCAATGTTCAAACCGTATATGATTTGGGTGAACAAAAAAAGTTATCGCTTGTGAGCTGTGAGATTGAAACGGGCAGAACACATCAAATTAGAGTACATGCAAAATATATTGGCTGCCCGATTTTTGGAGACAATTTGTATAAACTGAGAAGAAAAGAAGACTCCGATATAGAAAAAAATATTTTACCTTTTTGGGACGGCTCGAGATTGAGGCAAATGCTTCATGCGCATGAGCTTTCAATTGTTCACCCAGAGAGTGGTGAAAACTTATTTTTCAGAGCTGATTTGCCACTTGACTTTTCAAATCTTTTATTAGACCTACTCAAATTTAAGGCTAGCTGATAATGCGACTAAATTGGTATAAAAAATGCTTGATATACTTGAAAAGTTAGAAAATTTGACATATATAAGTATCTCGATATAGAAATCAGTGATAATGGTAAATAATAATACATATAATACATCTCTTATAGTAAGTGGATCGGGACTATCGAGATACTTCGAGGATATAAAAAAATTTCCAATGTTAAGTCTGGAAGAAGAATATACGCTGGCAAAAGCTTGGGTAGAAGAGGGGTGTAGATCATCAGCCCATAAGCTCGTCACATCTCACTTAAGACTAGCAGCGAAAATCGCAATGGGTTATAGAGGATACGGTTTGCCAGTCTCCGAGGTGGTGAGTGAGGCTAACGTTGGATTGATGCAGGCTGTTAAGAGATTCGACCCAGAAAAAGGTTTTAGGTTGGCCACATATGCCATCTGGTGGATAAAGGCTAATATTCAGGAATACATTTTAAAAAGTTGGAGCCTTGTTAAGATGGGGACAACCAGTGCACAAAAAAAGTTGTTCTTCAATTTAAAGAAATTGAAAAATAAAATTGGAGCATTTGAAGACGGCGACCTGTTGCCCGAGAATGTGGAAGAGATTGCTAGGCAGTTAAATGTGACCGAGAACGATGTGGTTGCCATGAATAGAAGAATGATTGGCGGTGATGTGTCTTTGAATGCGACAATAAAAAGTGATGGTGAGACTGAAGAAGAGTGGCAGTCCTTACTCGCAGATCAAGGTGAAGACCATGTCGAGAAATTTGTGCACAGTGATGAAACTAGAGAAAGAAGAGCTATATTAGTAAAATCGTTGACTGTTTTGAATGATAGGGAAAAAAGTATCATTTTAGATAGGAGGTTGAAAGAGCCCCCTCTCACCCTTGAACAACTAAGTGAGAAGCATGGAATAAGTCGGGAAAGAGTTCGCCAGATTGAGAACAAAGCAATTGATAGGTTGAAAGCTAAAATTGTAGAGTATACCTAAATTAAGAATATTTGTCTCTGAATCCACTCTGTTTATAAACGCCTATAACATCTAGCTTATTGGTGAAATAGTTGAGTTCATCCAACGCCCTCTTTACAGACCTATCCTCTGGATGCCCTTGAATGTCAGCGAAGAATTGCGTTGCTTCAAATGAGCCACCCAACATATAGCTCTCTAGCTTTATCATATTAACATTATTAGTAGCAAAACCTCCCATTGCTTTATATAAAGCAGCTGGAATATTTCTTACTTGAAAAAGTATAGATGTGATTACTTTTTTCTGTTGCTTTATCAGAATCTTAGGCTTTTTCTCCATTACCAAGAACCTAGTTGTGTTGTCTTTATTGTCCTGCACATTAGTTTGTAATACCTTTAAGCCATAAATTTTAGCAGCTATTTTTGACGCCAATGCACCCTTAAATTTATTATTTTCTTCTGATATTAATCGAGCGGAACCCGCAGTATCATAGCCGGAAACGGTTTTAATCTTATTTATTTTAAGGAAATTCTTACATTGGCCTAAAAGAACTGGGTGGCTTGTTGCCGTAGTTACTGTTTTCAAGCACGATGATTTAGTACCTAACATACAAATATCTACGGGCAAAAAGTACTCTGCTGTTATAAAAAGCTTTGAAGCTGGTAGAAGAGAGTGGATATCAGCGACCCTACCATAAGTTGAGTTATCTACTGGTAAAATGGCTTTGTCAGCTTTACCTCTTCTTACAGTTTCAATTGCGTCTTCAAAGGACTCACAAGGTAAAACTAAAGGGTCTTTAAAAAATTTAGTTGAAGCTTGATGTGAATATGAACCTAGGGCTCCTTGGAATGATATTTTCAGGACTTTTTTTTTCATCATTTCTCTAAACTGCACATTTTGTCGCGCTCTTTTTTTAAATCAGTTGTAGAATATTGTTCAATTTTTTATATAACATATATTATTATTTGAATTTAGGAATAAAAAACATGGATACCTTCGAGTGGACCAAGATTGGAGGAGCCCTTTGTGGAGCTCTTCTCTTTCTTTTGTTATTAAACTGGGGCACTGAATTAATTTACCATAGTGGTGATGATCACTATGGAGAAGAAAAATTAGCCTACTATCTCGAGATTGAAGTCAGTGATGATGAGAACGAAGAAAGTACTGAGGAGGTTGTTGATTTTGCTTCATTGCTTGCCACTGCGGACATAGAAAAGGGTAAGAAAGTTTTCGGTAAATGTAAGTCATGTCATAAGCTAGATAATGGAGCGAATGGAGTTGGCCCCCATCTTTACAAGGTTATAAATCGAGATATAGGTTCAATAGAAGGTTTTAAATATTCCAAGGCACTTATGGGTTTAGAAGGGGTTTGGAGTATAGAAGAACTCAATAAATACCTCACTAAGCCATCCGAGTATGCTCCTGGAACTGCAATGAGTTTTGCCGGTCTTAAGAAGGATAAAGATCGTGCAGACTTGATTGAATATTTAAACACCTTATCTGAGTAAAATGTCTATTAACACTTGTGTTTACAAAACAATGGAGTTATATTAAGAACAAAAGAAGAACAAAAATTTTAAGGTATTATATGGATAATTTTAATTTTTCTGAGATTGAATACCTAGAGTTTTTACCAGGATTATTGCTCAAGAGAGGAAGTGTCCATCAGATAGCAGGGCCATCAAGATTTATTTTTGCACTTATAATTGCAAGAAATATAAAAAATTATATCACGTGGATAAGAGAAAAAGAGAGAGATGTTTCGCTTTATCCTGATGGTCTTACATCTTGGGTAGATATAAATAGATTCATTTTGGTAGACACAATGACAAACCAAGAGTCTACATGGGTAATGGAAGAGTTTTTAAAGTCAGGTGTAAGTGAACTTTTAGTATGTGAGCTACATAAACCAATTCAATATTCAAGTCTACGAAGAATAATACTGTCTTTCAAAAATTTAGGAGAAGAAAGAGATTCAACTCTTCCTACAATATTACTAGTTTCTTCTTTTCAAAATAAAATAATAGGTGTTGAGAGCAGATGGTATATGAAGCCCAGTCTTTTGATTGACTCATCCACAAAAAAAAAGCGTTCTCTTTTAGAAGAACGGTGGGAGCTAGTATGCAGCAAATCAAGATTAAAACTGTCATCATGGATCATCAAGGCTAGACAACAAGGCTATAATAGAAGAACTATTAACGTATATAAGACTAATTCATATCCTACTTAGATGGTACACCTAAAGCTCCACCTCCAGGGGTTTTCACAACTAAAGTATCACCTTTTTTCCCTTCTATTTGATCGGCATACTTCAATATCTCAACATTACCACTATTTCTTAGAAGACTAGTTGATCCTACTTTGCCCGATCCTCCACCGAACAGGCCTGGTGGACCGATAGTCCTGTGACCAGATAGAACTGAAATTATCATCGGTTCTAAAAAAGAGATTCTACGAACCACACCATCACCTCCATAGTACTGCCCAATACCTCCAGAGCCTTTACGTATCGAAAATTCTTCTAATATAACAGGATATCTAAACTCAAGGGTCTCCGGATCAGTTAATCGGCTGTTAGTCATATGGCTATGAACAGCAGAGGTACCTTTATAAAAGTTGCCAGAAAAGTCTATCCCTGCACCTGTGCCACCACAAATTGTTTCGTAATATTGAAACTTTTTATTGCCCCAAGTAATATTGTTCATGGTTGACTGAGACGCCGCTTGAAGGCCAAAGCCCATTAACAAGGCAGATGTAACAGCCTGGCTAGTCTCGACATTACCTGCTATTACTGCAGCTGGATACTCTGGGGATAACATACTTGCCCTCGGAATTTTTATTTGAATGGGTTTCATTATTCCGGAGTTCATTGGAATATTACCCCCAGTTAAGATTCTAAATGCATATAATACAGCAGCTCTAGTTACAGGTAGGGGAGCGTTATAGTTGCTTTCCAGTTGCATAGTAGTTCCATTAAAGTCAACTTCTATAGAACTATTTTCAAAGTTTGGTGTTAGTTTGATTTGAACTTTTCTCACTGCACCTGACAAATCATTATCCATATGGTACGTGATCTTAGTACTTTTTATATTCTTAATTGACTCCCTTACAGCTTTTTCAGCATTTTGACAGACAAGTTCTTGAAACCTAAAAACTGTTTTAAGACCATATTTATCAACTATTTTCAGTAATTCTGTTTCTCCTTTTTTGCATGCCGCAATTTGAGCTTTCAAATCAGCAATATTGGTAAAAGGAGATCTAGCTGGATATGATCCTGATAAAAGTTTATCCTTAATTTCCTTTTCTCTAAAAATGCTCTTATCTACAATTTTCCAGTTATCAATATAAATACCTTCTTCATTAATATCCTTACTGTTACAGGGCATGGACCCTGGGGTAAGCCCACCGATGTCAGTATGATGCCCCCTAGCTGCTGTATAAAAAATTATTTCGGATTTTTCAGTGTTCCAAATGGGATTAACTATAGTTATATCTGGGAGATGGGTTCCACCATTGTAGGGTGCATTGATAGCAAAAATGTCACCAGGTGATAAATTAGAATTATTTCTAATTATAGATTTTACTGTGGAGTCCATCGATCCTAAATGAACTGGCATATGTGGGGCATTAGCGACTAATTCTCCATTCTGATCAAAAATAGCACAGGAAAAATCCAGACGTTCTTTAATAGTTATGGATTGCGCCGTCTTTTCTAAAACAAAACCCATTTGTTCAGCAATTGACATAAATAGATTATTAAATACTTCAATTTGTGCAGCTTCAGTATGACTCTTAGGTTGAAAAGTCTTCACCCTTCTAAGCTTGAGCGCACCACTCTCTTGAAGAGTGCTTTCCCAGCCTTTCTTAAGTAGAATTGAAGTCTGAGAACCAACAAGTACAGCAGGTCCAACAAGTTTTGAGTTTATACCTAAACTGTCTATTGGAAAAAATTCACAATCATTCCACTCTCCGTCGATAAAAACTTTTTTGGTTACTGTAGGAAATTTTTTACGAGATGCTTCTAGCGCTCTGTTGTTTCTTATATTAACGTCAGTACCACCGACAGCTTCAACAAATACTGACTCGATCACTAACTTTTTTGAAACTGGGCTGAACCCGAAAAGGCGGAAATAGGTTTTATTAAATATTGATTGTAAATTAGTCACAGTATCAAAATCGAAATCTATACTGGTATCTGTTCCATGTAGTTTGATGAATAATTTAATTATATAGGTTATGTTTTTTTCAGAGACATTTTGTTTTTCAAGAATCTCCGTTGTTGAGGTAATAAGACTATCAGCTATAAGCGCACTTTTTAATAATGCCTCTCTAGTTAAATTTTTTTCTATTACCATACTTTTATTGGTCCTAATCTCAGCCAAACCCATACCATAAGCTGAGAGTACAGAAGCATGTGGGTGAATAAGGCAGGTCTTCATACCCAATATCTCTGCGATGGAACAAGCGTGCTGTCCAGCAGCACCCCCGAATACAGTTAGGCAATACTCTCGTAGGTCATAACCCTTTTGAACTGATATTTTCTTAATTGCTTCGGCCATATTATTATCTGCAACGCTAATATATCCTTCTGCAATTTCCTCAATAGGAACATTCATTTTGTCACTAAGTTGCTTAAAAAGCATTTTAGAGGCACTGAGCGATAAACTTTTTGTGCTACTATTACCAAAAGTTTTTGGAAAAAAGTCAGAGTGAATTCTTCCTGTAACTAAGTTACTATCGGTAATAGTTAAGGGTCCTCCTCTATCATAACAGGCTGGTCCTGGAGTTGCTCCTGCACTTTCAGGCCCTACAATTAATCTTCCCGATTTTTCTGAAAGGATGCTACCACCACCTGCCGCTATAGTATTAATGCTTAACATCGGAATTGAAATACGAATTCCATCAATTTTATTGTTTACCGTCCGCTCCAGCTCTCCAGAATAATGCCAAACATCAGTTGACGTTCCTCCCATATCGAAACCAATTATCTGGTGTTCCTTGTCCAGATTGCTAGTTTTTATTCCACCTATAACACCTCCAGCTGGTCCAGATAGAATTGAATCCTTTCCAGAGAAAAGACTTGCATTAGTAAGTCCTCCGTTAGATTGCATAAAGCTAATCTTACTACTTATATCTCCTTCGAACTCTGAGTAAAGTGTCTCAATATATCTATTTAAAACAGGGCTTAGGTATGCATCAGCGACAGTCGTATCTCCTCTCATGACATATTTCATAATTTGAGAGGTTCTATAGCTCAACGAAATATGAGAAAACCCAAACCCCCTTGCCACTTCTTCTGCTTCTTGCTCATGTCTGTTGAATTTGCAACTATGCATGAAAACAATTGCACATGATTTTGCTTTCACATTATTTATTTTTCTTAGATCGTTAAAGAGCTTTTCTTTATTTAGGGGCTTTAATATTTCACCGGAAGACGTCACTCGTTCTTCAACTTCGACTATGTCATCATATAACGGTTCAGTTAAAATAATTTGTCGATCAAACAGATTGGGTCTATTTTGGTATGCAATACGCAGTTGATCTCTCAAGCCCCTGGTAGTCAATAAAACCACAGGAAACCCTTTTCTTTCAAGAAGGGCATTAGTTGCGACTGTTGTTCCCATTTTTATGGAGTTTATAATATCTGTAGGTATCTTTGCGTCATGAGGTACTTTCAGAAAACGCTTGATTCCTGCCATACCCGCATCTTTATAAAGTGAGTCATTTTCGGAGAGCATTTTATCGGTAAATATGGTGCCATTAGGATCTCTCGCAACAATATCTGTGAATGTTCCTCCGCGATCAATCCAAAAGTCCCATTGATTGTTCTGATTTAAATTTAACATATTTTGTATCTACTTAACCTTTAAATCTTTTCAAATCAATCCAGCTATCCACTTTTCAATTAGATATCTTGCTATAGCGCCTCTTCTAGCCATAAAAATTGATTTGTCTAGACCATTAAGAGCTCGAAAAGCCTCTTCTTTGCTAACCCAAATAACGTCCTCAAGTTCATCCTGATCGATCTGTATAGTTCTGTTTTGTGCTTCGCCAGTGCACCCCATCATTAAAGATGCCGGAAACGGCCATGGTTGACTGGTTATGTATTTGACATTTTTTATTCTTATACCACTTTCTTCCATTGCCTCTCTTTCAGCTGCCGCTTCAATAGTTTCGCCTGGCTCAACAAAGCCCGCTAAACATGAATACATTTTTTTAGGCCAACCGTGTGATCGCCCTAAAAGTATATCGTTTCCCTTTTTAATTAACATAATGACGACAGGATCAATTCTAGGAAATTGCTTGAAATTGCATTTTTCGCAGGCTTTTTCCCACCCTGCCTTTTCAGGAATTAATCTACCTCCACAAGATTGACAATAATTAACTCTTTTGTGCCACTCATACATGCCCTTAGCTGTTGCGCATAAATTTGCGTATTTAGCGTTCAATAATGGTAATAAATTCCGTAAGTCACAAAAGTAGGTACCCTTTGGCAGATCGGGATGGTAATTTCTTTCTGCATCACTAAAGGAACCAATTTGTTTTATATTTCCCAACACCTCTCTTGAGTCAGATATATCCCATAAAAAGACATTTTTATTTTCAAACTCCCCAAGAAAAATATACTTGCTTAGGGTTTTTATGAATTTTGTTCTCTTGTCTATAAGGTAGGGAAAAGGTTTCCCCTCATTAAAACGAAAAAGAAGCTTTCCTCTCCAAATAAGAAAGTGTGAACAATTTTCTGTGTTTATAGACTGTTTCGAGTTTCGGAGTTGTGCTTTCCTTTTTAAATTGACTTGAGAAAATAATGGAGGGGAGCCTAAATTCATTGCACTATCCTTGGTAAATTTAATTTTCTTGTTTAAGGCTTTGTTAGATATATAATTATACGCGAGAGATTGGCTCGGGTAAACCTTATCGATCACCCGGTCAGGTCTGAAAGGAAGCAGCCGAATCGTATTGGTTTAGGTCGTTTGTCGATCTCTCGTTCAAATCGAAATTTTAAAAACTTTTATTGAGGAAATTATAAGGAAGTATAAAGTTGTTCATAGAGCCATATAAAGTATTAGCGCTTAAATATAGACCTTCTCAGTTTTCTGAACTATTAGGCCAGGAAACATTAGTGAAAACTTTGAGAAACTCCTTTATTTCTAATAGAGTGGGACATGCTTTTTTGCTCCATGGAGAAAGAGGGGTAGGAAAAACTTCTACTGCGAGGCTTATTGCAAAAGCTCTCAACTGTTTAGAGAAAAAAGACGGTGATGTAGAGCCGTGTAATTCTTGTACTAACTGTAAATCAATTCAATTGGGTAGACACGTAGATGTAATTGAAATGGATGGAGCGAGTAAAACCGGAGTAAACGATATACGAGAGATCATTGAGACTGTAGTTTACAGGGCAGCTTCAGCGAAATTCAAGGTTTATATTATTGATGAAGTACATATGTTGTCTAATTCTGCTTTCAACGCTCTTCTTAAGACATTGGAAGAGCCTCCAGAGCATGTAAAATTTATTTTTGCAACAACTGAAATAAAAAAAATTCCCCTAACAATATTATCAAGGGTAAATCGCTTTGATTTAAAACGATTAGAAAGCGACGTTCTAACTAAGCACCTTCTTGAAATTTTGCAACGTGAAGGGCTAAGTGCGGAGAAGGAAGCTTTAAAGACCATTTCTAGAGAAGCTAAAGGTTCTGTAAGAGATGCTTTATCAATCCTCGATCAAGTAATGGTAAATTGTGAAACAAAAATCAAGAACCAAATGGTTAATGAGTTATTAGGAAAAATCTCGAGATCCGACACTTTATATCTCCTTGAACTCATTATCGAAGGTAAAACAAAAGAAGCATTAAAGAGAAGTAGAGATTTCATCGCTGGGAATACAAGCCCAGCTTTATTACTTCAGGAATTATTAGAATGTCTACATTTTATAAGCGTATCAAGCTTAATGGATAATGAGTTGATAGGGGATAATTATTCATCCGAGGAAAAAAAACTTGCTGAAAAATTGGCTAACGGTACTGATATCGTTATTTTAACAAGTTTGTGGCAAATTCTGTTTAAAGGTATCGATGAATTGAGGGTTACTTCTGAACCAATGACTAGCTTAGAAATGTTGTTATTAAGAGCATGCCACATGTCAATTATGCCTTCACCAGATGCACTAATAAAAAGTGTTTTAGAGAACGGATCTAATAAAACAATGAGAGTTTACAATTTGGAAAAGAAGTCACTCTTGAAAACGCCAGAAAAAGGTGAAATAATCCCAAAGGCTGAAAGTAAGATTGATAACGCCGAAACAGACAAGTCAGATGAAAATTCAGATATTGGCGCTGTGAGAGAAATTCTAGATATCTTTCCAGGCGCAACAGTAAAAAAGTAATTAGGCAAAAAAACCGCAATAATAAATAAAGAGGAATACAATGTTTAAAGGACTAGGCCAATTGGGCGATATGGCAAAGTTAATGAAACAGGCTCAAGAAATGCAGCAGAAAATGCGCGATGCGCAGAGCGAACTAGATAACGTGGAGGTTACTGGAGAAGCAGGAGGTGGGTTAATTAAGGTCGTTGCTACAGCTAAAGGAAACTTTAGAAATATTGAAATAGATCCATCCATTTTAATCCCTTCCGAAAAACAAGTCATAGAAGACCTAATTTTAGCAGCAATTAAAGACTGCAAAGCTAAGAGTGAGGAAGCCTCAAAAAAAGAAATGGCTAAAATGGGTGAGGCATTTGGGTTGCCTGAAGGTTTTAAGTTGCCTTTCTAATATGATAAGTAGTGATGCAAAGGAGAGTCAGTCTGATTTAGATTCATTAATTAAAATCTTCTCAAAGATGCCAGGCCTTGGACCTAGATCAGCACAAAGGCTAGTGTTCCATTTAATAAAGAAAAGAGAAATTATGCTTGATCAGCTCATATCCTCACTTGAAAATATAAATAACAAAATAAAATATTGTCAGATCTGCGGTAATGTCACTCTTGATAGAGTATGTGAGGTCTGTTCAAACAAATCTAGGGATGCTAGTTTAGTGTGTGTTGTAGAAGATATATCTGATTTATGGGCTATGAATCGGTCTGGAGCTTTTAATGGAGTTTTTCACGTTTTGGGGGGGCTTTTATCTCCTGTTGAAGGTATAGGTCCTGAGGAATTGAAAATCTCAACATTAACTCAGAGAGTAGCCTCAGGAAGTGTTAAAGAAATAGTTCTTGCATTGGGTGCAACTATTACTGGTCAGACTACTGCTAATTACATTTTTCAAGAATTAGCTAAATATTCAATTAAAATAACGTCTCTGGCACAGGGTGTTCCAGTAGGAGGAGAACTAGATTATTTAGATGACAGTACAATTGTAACGGCATTTAATGCACGAAGAAAATTTGACTAGAAAAAATGGAACAGAATGAACTAAAAAAAAATCTTGCTAACTATTCACCCCTAACACCCATCACATTTATAGAAAAGGCAGCAAAGGTTTTTCCAGATCGCTATAGTATTATTCATCAGAATAAATATTTTACCTGGGAGCAAACCTTTACGAGATGCAAACAGCTTGCTAGTTCATTATCTCAAAAATTGACTAAGGGTAATGTCGTAGGTTTCATCGCATCAAATACTCCGGAATTATATGAAGCACACTTTGGTGTGCCTATGGCAGGTATGATATTGAACGCAATAAATTATCGGTTAGATGCGAAAACAATAGGCTACATAATTGATCATTCTAATATTAAATTGCTGTTCGTTGATACAGAGTTTTTGCTCTTAGGGAAAGAAGCAGTCAGCTTATCTCAAGAAAAACCAGATATTATAATCATAAATGATGAGCAAACATTCACCCTTCAAACATCTCATCCTCATATCGATTATGAGGAATTTTTGGACAATTATGATGCAGACTTCAATCATTATAAACCATTAGACGAATGGGAGAGTTTAAGCATTAACTACACGTCGGGAACAACAGGAAATCCAAAAGGTGTTGTGTATCACCATAGAGGTGCTTACCTCAATGCAATGGGTAACTCTTTAGAATGGGACATGAAAATGCATCCTAATTATTTGTGGACCCTACCAATGTTTCACTGTAATGGTTGGTGTTTCCCTTGGACTATAGCGATGAGAGCGGGAACAAATATCTGTTTAAGAAAAGTAACGGGAGAGAATATTTATGAAAAAATATCTAGCCATGGGGTGGAGTATTTGTGCGGTGCCCCGACAGTATTAAGTTTTATAATTAATACCGATACAGTTCATGCAAAGAAATTACGTGACAAGGTAAAATTAATGACTGCAGCAGCACCTCCACCAGCCAAAATCCTTGAGCAAATTGAAAGGTGTGGGTTTGATGTAACGCACGTTTATGGGTTAACAGAAGTATATGGGCCAGCGGTCATATGTAAATGGAAGGATGAATGGAATAATTTGGGGGCTTCTGAGAAGTCTAATTTAAAGTCCAGGCAAGGCGTTTCATATTTGGTGCAGGAAGATCTAAAGGTAGTCAATTCAGAAACGGGAAAACAAGTACAACATAATGGAAACGAATTAGGAGAGGTTCTTCTCAGAGGTAATATTACTATGAAGGGATACTTGAAAGATAAAGACGCTACTAGAAAAGCATTTCAAGATGGGTGGTTTAAAACTGGTGATTTGGGAGTGATATATGAAGATGGGTATATACAATTAAAGGATAGAGCTAAAGACATAATAATTTCAGGAGGAGAAAATATCTCCTCAATTGAAATAGAGAACTGTATTTTCAAGATTGAAGGTGTAATTGCCTGTGCCGTCATCGCTAAACCTGATCAAAAGTGGGGCGAAACTCCGTGTGCTTTTATTGAAATGAAAGAGGGGGTTCTCATAACAGAAGAGAAGGTATTAGAATTTTGCAAAGAAAATTTAGCAAATTTTAAAGTGCCAAAAGAAGTGATTTTCAGAGAACTCCCTAAGACTTCGACAGGAAAAATTCAAAAGGCAGAATTGCGTAAGCTTTTTTCTTTGGAATAAACACATAGCTTAATAATTTTATCGATATATGTGCTTAAAAAACTTCCCATTTTTTTTAAATTGATTAAACAGTAGTCAGGTACATAATTAGCATAAACAAAAGAGGTGCAAAATGTCAGTTAAGGTGGCAATAAATGGATTTGGACGAATTGGAAGAAATATTTTAAGGGCATCCATTGAGAATAACAGAAAAGACATTGAGGTTGTTGCTATTAACGATCTTGGTTCACCGGAGATGAATCTGCATTTACTTAAATATGACAGTGTACATGGTCGATTTCCTTTAGATCTCTCTCTACACAAAAACTATCTAAAGGTGAATAATACAGATATTGAAATTACTGCAGAAAAAGATCCAGCAAAATTACCATGGTCAAAAGTAGATGTTGCCCTTGAGTGTACAGGTATTTTCACTGATAAAGAAAAGGCTTCGTTACATTTAAATAACGGTTCTAAGAAAGTGCTAATATCCGCCCCAGCAAGCAATGTTGACCGTACAATCGTTTTCGGAGTAAACCATGAATCGCTTGCACCAACTGATGTAATTGTCTCTAATGCATCTTGTACGACAAATTGCTTAGCTCCCGTAGTTAAGGTTTTACACGAAAATTTTGGTATAGAGGTTGGTTATATGACCACAATACATAGTTATACTGGAGACCAACCTGTCTTGGACACTCTTCACAAAGATTATTATAGAGCTAGAGCTGCGTCTCTTAACATGGTTCCAACTTCTACAGGAGCCGCTCAAGCTGTTTCTTTGGTGCTGCCAGAGCTAAAAGGAAAACTTGATGGATCAGCAATTCGAGTTCCCACTCCTAATGTTTCATGTGTAGATTTGAAATGTATTTTAACTAAAGAGATTTCAGTTGAAGAAATTAACAAAGCCATTCATAAAGCTTCTAATACTACTTTAGACGGTATCTTGGCTTATGAAGATGCACCATTAGTTTCATCAGATCTAAATCATCATCCAGCCTCTTCAATATTTGCCGGACCTCAAACAAAGGTTTTGACGGGGGGCATGATACGGGTTCTGTGTTGGTATGATAACGAATGGGGTTTTTCAAATCGTATGCTCGACACAGCTACCTATTTGGGATCTGTTTCATAATAAGTTTAACTGGTACGCCCTAGGGGAATCGAACCCCTCTTTCCAGAATGAAAATCTGGCGTCCTAACCGATAGACGAAGGGCGCATCCGTCTTAACCTTTTACTAAAAATAAAAGCTACTTCAAGTTAATTTTTCTAAATTCTTACATTTTAGCTATGTCAATTATTCGCATTTGGGGTTTTATGACACCTTGCCATTCATTTTTAACAAGATTACCAGCTATGTGCAAAACCTGATCAGGTTTGGATAGAGGAATATCAAGACCTTTTTTTTTTGCATTAAAACAAATTGCGTCCAAAGTACCCTTCTTTTTTTTTAATTTACATAACAGGTGCCCCTCTCCGAGTTCTTTGGTATACAGAAGTTGGCAACTCGGTATAACAATTACTGGTTGAGGTACTTGAGACCCAAAAGGCCCAAGCAAATTTAAATTATTGATTAAATGAGTATTCACTCCCTCTATATCGATCATCCCATCTATTTCGAGCAAAGCGCCAGAGTTTTTCAATGATGTACGCTTGGATACATAGTTTGTAACAACCTCATCAAATTCATCGAGCCTATCTATAAGTAAAGAAAAACCCGCTGCTTGCTTATGTCCCCCGCCACTAATGAGAACATCACGGAGTTTTAGCTCCTGTAATATTTCAGTGAGGTCTATTTGTTCTGTTGATCTAATAGAGCCATGACCTACATTCCCATGAATAGAAATCGCAACGCATAAACCTCCATATAAGT
>CACHJY010000017.1 GCA_902580265.1 uncultured Alphaproteobacteria bacterium | reverse complement strand
AATGTCAATGTTACTCAATCCATCAATACCCATATTTTTTGGTCTTTTTGGACTTTTATGTGCTTTTATTGTTTACCTGCAGGTCAGAAGCGCTAACGAAGGTACAGGTAGAGTCAAAGAAATCGGGGACGAAATACACCTCGGGGCAATGGTTTTCATGGCTGCGGAATATAAAATACTTAGTATATTTTGTGCCATCTGTTTAGCTGCATTATATTATTTTTTAGGCTGGGAAACCTCTTTAGCCTTCTTCCTTGGGGCGTTATGTTCTGGTTCTGCGGGGTATATTGGGATGTACACTGCGACTAAAGCTAATGTTAGAACTGCTGTAGCAGCTAGTGAGGCAGGTGCCGCTTCAGCACTTAACATTGCATTTTTTGGTGGTTCGATCATGGGCTTGACTGTTGCTGCCATGGGTTTAGTTGGAATAGGGATTCTTTTCTATAATTTTGGAGGAGATCTCAAGCAGATTCATGCGATCGAAGGCTTCGCTATGGGGGCATCATCTGTTGCTCTTTTTTCAAGAGTTGGGGGTGGAATATTTACCAAAAGTGCTGACGTAGGCGCAGATTTAGTTGGAAAGGTTGAGGCCGGGATACCAGAAGACGATCCTAGGAATCCTGGAGTGATAGCAGATAATGTTGGAGACAACGTTGGGGACGTAGCTGGTATGGGCTCTGACATTTTTGAGTCTTATTGCGGGTCCATAATAGCATCTATAATTTTAGCGACAACAATGTCCACTTCGTCGGTTTCTCTGTTAGGAGGAGATGTCGAAGCTTTGATTGGCATGCCTTTAGTTCTTGCCTCCGTTGGCTTGATTTGTTCCATTCTTGGTATTTTAACTGTCAGAATGTTTTCTAATAGCAGCCCTGAAATGGCGCTAAGGTATGGTACAATTGGTTCTGCAGTGCTTTTTATCATAGCCGCGTATTTTACTATTACTTCTGTCGGGGTATCAGCAAATGTTTGGATAGCAGTACTTATAGGAGCCATTGGTGGGATAGTAGTTGGTCTGGTCACGGAATACTACACCGGAGGAAAGCCTGTCCGAAAAATCGCTGAAGGAGGAGAAACTGGTGCTGCTACTATAATGATAACAGGACTTGCTGTTGGTATGCAGTCCGTAGCCATACCGGTACTTGCGATAGTTGTGATCATTTTCACAGCTAACTCTTTTGCAGGCCTATATGGTGTTGGTATGGCGGCCGTTGGGATGTTAAGTACAGTTGGTATAACGATGGCAATAGACGCCTACGGTCCTGTGGCAGATAATGCTGGTGGAATAGCAGAAATGTCAGAGATGGGCAAAGAAACTCGTGAAATAACTGACTCTTTAGATGAAGTCGGAAATACAACGGCGGCGATAGGAAAAGGATTCGCGATAAGCGCTGCAGCCTTGGCCGCGTTGGCTCTTATAAGTGCATACATAGAGAAAATCAGTGGAAGTGATAGCAGTTTTGTTCTTGCTATTAATGATCCTTTAGTTTTAGCAGGGATGTTCCTTGGTGGAATTTTCCCGTTTCTAGTTAGCTCAATGACAATGACAGCTGTTGGCGATGCGGCTTTTGATATGATTAAAGAGATCAGGCGTCAATTTAAGGAAATTCCTGGCCTTTTAGAAGGGAAAGCAAAGCCGGATACAGCTAAATGCGTAGACATCGCTACAAAAGCTGCATTAAGAAAAATGATAGCTCCAGGCGCTCTTGCGGTTTTGGCTCCAGTTGTTGTTGGTACAATTTTAGGCCCTAAAGCATTAGGAGGAATGCTTGGGGGAGCACTAATTTGCTGTGTAATGATGGCTTTGATGATGGCTAATGCCGGAGGAGCTTGGGATAATGCAAAAAAATACGTTGAAAAAGGCAACTTAGGGGGTAAAGGGTCTGAGGTACATAAAGCAACAGTGGTCGGTGACACTGTTGGTGATCCTCTGAAAGATACATCAGGTCCTTCTATGAATATTCTAATAAACGTTATGGCGATAGTTAGCTTGGTTATCGCCCCTCTACTTGTTTAGTATCATATTTTTAGGCTTTTTTAAGGCTTTACTATTTTAGTAGAGCCTTAACTATCTCAGATGCTTTTCCAAAATCCATTCTACCACTAAACTTACCTTTCAACTCACCCATTATCTTGCCCATATCTTTGATGCTTAACTGGCCATGATATTCTATGATTTTTGAAATTTCGATCTGAATTTCTTCGTCGTTAAGTTGATTAGGAAGAAATTCTTGAATAATTTTAATTTCTTCTCTTTCTCTCTCGGCAAGCTCAACTCTGCCACCTTCCTCATACTGAATAATACTTTGCTTTCTTTGTTTAACCATATTTGATAAAATTAAAATAATTTCGTTATCACTTACACCTTCTGTATTCTCCTCAGACCTAACCGCAATGTCCCTATCCTTTATTGCTGCATTAATCAGCCTTAAAGTGGCTACCCGCTGTTTCTCTTGTGATTTGATTGCTTCTTTCAAATTTTCATGTAATTCAGATCGCATAGTTACCTCTCTTTTTTCAAGTCACAATCTTTCATCAAAATAATCCGAGCGTCTATGTAGCAATTAAATCTTTTATTTGCAATGAAAAAGATATACTTCTAGTTTGTTCAAGACTTATTCAATAATTTAATTAATTAGATATGAGAAAAATTTCCGGTTTATTACTGTTAGAAGATGGAACGACTTGGGATGCAATTGGGTTTGGTAATGAAGGTTTTGGCATAGGTGAGTTGTGTTTCAATACGTCAATGACTGGTTATCAAGAAATAATATCTGATCCATCCTACGCTGAACAAATAATTACCTTTACGTTTCCGCACATAGGAATTGTAGGAACAAATAGAGATGATAACGAGTCTCTAAAACCGATGGCAACAGGGGTAGTTACGCGTGCAAAACCTACTATACCATCAAATTGGAGAAACGAGCTAGCTTTTGATCTTTGGCTGGAAAGAAATAACATAACTGGGCTTTATGGGATTGATACAAGAGCATTAACAAAGCGGATAAGAGAACTGGGCGCACCCAAGGCCCTCGTACATTTCAATCAAAATGGTGACCATGATTTGGAATTCCTTCAAAGCAAATTAGGAGAGTGGCCGGGAATAAAAGGAAGAGACCTTACTTCTCAAATTCATCAAATTAATAAGCCAGATAAAAAAAAAGAACCAAACCTAAGTAAAAACTCTGCAAAAGTGCTTGTATTTGATTTTGGAACAAAATTAAACATCTTGAACAATCTTGCAAATTACAAAGTCGAAATAGAGCTCAAACCAGGTCATGTAACCTTTGACGAAATAGTGGCATCAAAACCCCATGGGATATTGCTTTCCAATGGACCTGGAGATCCTGCAGCCACCGACAGGTTTACTAATCGTGTATTAAAAAAGCTAGTTGATAACACCTCTATTCCAATCTTTGGAATTTGCTTGGGTCACCAGCTTTTAGGCTTAGCTTTGGGCGCACAAACAGAAAAAATGAACCACGGACATCATGGGGCAAACCACCCAGTATTAGACTTAAGTACTGGTAAAGTCGAAATAACGTCTATGAATCATGGATTTGCAATAAATGGAGAGAGCTTGCCTCAAAATATTTTGGAAAGTCATGTATCTCTCTTTGACGGATCAAACTGTGGAATAGCTCATAAAGAAAAAGATATATTCTCGGTCCAATATCATCCTGAGGCAAGCTCGGGGCCACATGACAGTCTTTATCTATTTGATAAATTCGTTCAATTGGTAATGAAGTATAAAGATAATGAACAAAAAAAAATCTAGTAGCGTTATTGTATCAGGGCTCGGAATATCGGGTTTGATAACAGCCTCTTTGTTGTGTAAGGAAAAACTTATAGTTGAATGCTTTGAACCAAGTGACATAAACAAATTGCACGCAGATCAAAGAACTACTGCCTTTCTCAAACCTGCAATTAGTGTTTTTAAACAAATAGGTATCTGGGAAAATATAGAACCGTTTTCTCAGCCGCTCAAGGAAATGGAAATAATTGACGTAGGTAGTTCAAAAAATGGAGAAGCAGCCAGAGTACTATTTGAACCAAAGGAAATCAATAGTGAAAACTTTGGTTACAACATTCCTAATAACATTCTTCATACAGAATTATTAAATCGGCTTAAGAAAAATAAAAATTTTTTTCTAAACATCGGTGACTCAATAGTAGACCACTACGCTTTTGATGACAATATTTCAGTAAAAACTTCAAAAGGAAAAACGTTGAGTGGAAATTTATTAATATCTTGTGAAGGAAAAGATAGCTCTATTAGAAAAAGAGAGAAAATAAACATTGTTAAAACCTCGTACAATCAGTTAGCGATGGTCTTCCAGGTATCTCATTCAAAAAAACATAAAGACAGAACCACTGAAATATTAGATGTTGGCGGACCTTTTACAATAATTCCTATTCGAACTTCTTCAGAGCAATTAAACTCCACTATAGTATGGATGGACACTTCCGAGGCCATAAATGACGCATTTAATTTAGATGATGCAGAATTCGACTATATAATTTCGAAAAAAAGTTTGGGTATTAGGGGAGATATAAAAGTTACAAGCAAAAGGCAGAAATGGCCAGTATCCTCTCAACTCTCAAAAACTCTAGTAAGCAAAAGAACTGTTCTTATTGCAGAAAGTGCGCATGTAATGCCTCCAACTGGAGCACAAGGACTTAATACTTCGGTTGAGGATATCATCACTCTTTATAACATTTGTAAAAAGGCGCTAAAAAACAATGAGGATATAGGAGCAGATAGCGTTTTGAAACAATATCAATTTAAAAGGTACCCTTTAACTGGGAGTAAAGTTTTTGGAATTCATATATTGAATAAAATCTCCATGACAGAAAATATTTTTCTCAAAATTGCTAGAAAGAATTTTTTAATGTATTTAAATCGGAGTCCAGTTCTCAAAAGAACTTTAATTAAAGCTGGTATGGGGAAATAAAATAAAAAAAGAATATTTTGTTCTGTTAAAAAAAAAAAAATAGTTTAAAACAATCGAAAGGAAAGGAACTTATCATGAAGGTATACTACGATCACGACTGCGATGTTAATCTTCTCAAAAAAATGAACATTGTCATTCTTGGCTACGGTAGCCAGGGTCATGCTCATGCACTTAATTTAAGAGATTCTGGAATAAGCAATATAGTGGTCGCACTAAGAGATGGTTCAAGTTCTAAAAAAAAAGCTGAAAGTCAAGGCTTTAAAGTTATGAACATTCAGGAAGCATCTAAGTGGGCAGATCTAATAATGTTCACTATGCCTGATGAACTTCAAGCAGAGACCTACAAGAATTTTGTAAAAGATAACCTTAAAGATGGCTCAGCAGTTGCGTTTGCGCATGGCCTGAATATACACTTCGGCTTAATAGAACCAAAGGCCTCAATCGATGTTATAATGATGGCGCCCAAAGGTCCCGGCCATACTGTAAGAGGTGAGTATGTTAAGGGAGGAGGAGTACCTTGTTTGGTAGCTGTTAATAATGATGCATCTGGTAGGGCTATGGATATTGGGTTGGCTTACTGTTCAGCAATAGGTGGAGGACGATCAGGGATTATCGAAACTGATTTCAGGCAGGAGTGCGAAACAGACCTTTTTGGAGAACAAGCCGTACTTTGTGGAGGGTTAGTAGAGTTAATCAGAGCTGGCTTTGAAACTCTAGTGGAAGCTGGTTATGATCCAGAAATGGCATATTTTGAGTGCCTGCATGAGGTCAAACTTATAGTTGACCTTATATACGAGGGTGGTATAGCCAACATGAATTACTCAATTTCTAATACTGCGGAATATGGAGAATATGTTTCTGGGAAAAGAGTGCTTCCTTATGACGAAACAAAAATGAGAATGAAGTCTATTCTCCAGGACATTCAGTCTGGAAAGTTTGTCAGAGACTTCATGCAAGAAAACGCCGTTGGCCAACCATTTTTTAAGGCTACCAGAAGAAATAATGACTCGCACCAAATAGAAAAGGTTGGAGAACAGTTAAGAGCTATGATGCCTTGGATACAAAAGGGTAAAATGGTCGATAAGGAAAAGAATTAAAAAATGTCCAACGTTTTACTAATTAGCCATTTAATTGTTACTGTTTTTTTAATATTAGTGGTTCTCTTTCAAAGGTCTGAGGGCGGAGGCCTTGGTATGGGATCAGATAACCAAGGTTTTGGTACTGGTACTAAGTCAGCTAACCCTCTGTCAAAGCTGACTTGGATCCTCACTGGTCTCTTCTTTTTAATTGCTATTTTGCTTACAATACTATCGATAAATAGTGACTCAAATACTTCAGTTTTTGAGGAATCAACTAATGGTAATGGTAGTGAAGATAAAGAGTTAACGCCAAAGTTACCTGACCTAAAGAACTTTAAAAGTGATGACGGTGTTTTAACTCCCCCTTCAGAATAATATAAACTATCAGCTTGTGAGTTTTGTTAATCTAAAATAAACTTGGGTCATAGTCTCTTTTGAAGGGTGTGTTTTGGCAAAATTTGTTTTTATTACAGGTGGTGTTGTGTCTTCTTTAGGAAAGGGACTTACATCGGCATCATTAGGAGCGTTATTACAAGCAAGAGGCTTCTCAGTACGACTTAGGAAACTCGATCCATATTTAAACGTTGATCCAGGAACAATGTCGCCCTTTGAACATGGAGAGGTATTTGTCACTGATGATGGTGCTGAAACAGACCTTGATCTGGGACATTATGAGAGATTTACGGGCGTAGCTGCCCAAGGTGCGGACTCAGTTTCTTCAGGACGAATTTATTCTACTGTTCTGGAAAGAGAAAGGAAGGGTGATTATCTGGGGGAGACCATCCAGGTAATACCTCATGTCACAAATGAAATAAAGAAATTTCTAGAACAAAATGAGGATGAAGTCGACTTCATGCTTTGTGAAATAGGTGGAACCATTGGGGATATTGAGGGCTTGCCTTTTTTTGAAGCTATTCGACAATTCTCGCAGGAAAAAAAACCGAATTCATGTATTTTTGTGCACTTAACACTATTACCATTTCTATCATCTTCTGGTGAACTAAAAACGAAGCCAACACAGCATTCAGTAAAGGAATTAAGATCTATTGGGATAAGTCCTGATATTTTAGTTTGTCGATCAGAAGTACCTATCCCCAGAAAGGAAAAAGAAAAAATCGCTCTTTTCTGCAATGTTGATGAAAAAAATATTATTGCTGCTAGTGATCTCGAAACAATATATGAAGCCCCAATTGCTTTTTTCAAAGAAGGGTTAGATGAAGCAGTACTTCAAGTTTTAAAATTATGCTCTAAAACTAAACCTGACCTAAGCATTTGGAATGATGTTAGTTTAAGGTATAGGAACTCAGAGGGATCAGTGAAAATTGCTATTGTTGGGAAATACACAAAACTAGAAGATGCCTACAAATCCCTTTCAGAAGCTCTTTTTCATGGAGGTTTAGCTAATAAAACAAATGTAGAAATTACTTGGTTGGAGTCTGAAGAATTTGAAAAAAAGGGCCAAACTAAAAGACTAAATAAGTTTGATGGCATCTTAATACCTGGTGGCTTTGGAAAAAGAGGAACAGAAGGGAAAATTAAAGTAATTAAGTTCGCAAGAGAGAAACAAATCCCTTTTCTAGGGATTTGTTTGGGTATGCAGCTGTTAGTAATAGAATATGCAAGAAATTGTGCGAACATGAAAGAAGCAAATTCTGAAGAATTTGAAGAAAATTTTAAGAACTCAGAAGATCCCTTGATCTATCATCTTTCGACATGGATCAAAGATCAAAAAATTGAAATTAGAAGTAAAGTTCAAAATAAAGGCGGAACAATGAGGCTTGGAGCATATCCAGCAAAAATAAAAAAAGGAACAATGGCTTTTTCGATTTATAAAAATTCATTAGTTTCAGAGAGACATCGACATAGATTTGAGGTGAATACAAAATATCAAAAAACTCTAGAAGAAAATGGTTTGACATTTTCAGCCTTTTCTAAAGATGGCATGCTCCCAGAGATTGTGGAACTATCTAATCACCCATTTTTTTTGGGAGTACAGTTTCATCCAGAACTTAAATCAAAACCTTTTGAGCCTCACCCAATTTTTTCGATGTTTGTAAAAAAAATTTTGGAGCAAACCAGATTAGTTTAGGGGAATATATAAATGATTAATTATTATGATTGGGCAGAATATCAATCAAAAATGCATGCAAATAAAATTGCTATTACAGATTATTCGCTAGATAAGAAGATGTCATATAAAGATTTAAATTTATCGGCGTGTAAGATATCCAACTTTTTACAGGCTAATGGTATTGGGCATAGCGATCGAGTTGCTATTTTGTCAAAGAATCATAGTATTTTCTTTGAGCTTCAGTTTGCGTGTTCAAAAATTGGTTCAATTATGGTGCCTTTAAATTGGAGACTTACAGCAAATGAATTAGTTTTTATATTAAATGATTGCGAACCCAGTTTGCTAATTATTGACGATTGTTTCGAAGCAACTGCAACCCAACTACGCTCTTTAATACCCAATATAAATATACAATTTTTTAACTCAGACGAAAAACCGAGTGAATTTCAAGAAAATGTAAACAAACGCCCAGAAGATTTTAAAAAAGCACCCCTTAGCTTGGATGATCTAATAATGATAATGTATACCTCTGGAACAACGGGACACCCCAAGGGAGCAAAAATAAATCATAAAATGCAATTATTTAATGCTGTTAACCTATCTGGGATAGCAAACCTCTCTAGCAAAACAAAACAGCTGGTTGTACTACCATTATTTCATACAGGTGGAATAAATTGTTATGCTAACCCAGTTCTTCATCAAGGTGGAGAAATAATAATTATGAGAGAATTTGATCCAACCCACGCTTTAAAAGCAATAGATAGTGATAAGCTTGGCATAACACACTTATTTGCGGTTCCAGCACCTTTACAATTTATGATGCAACATTCAGACTTTAATACCACTAATTTTAATAGATTAAGAAATGTTGGTGTTGGAGGAGCACCTTGTGCAGAAATTATTATAAGGACTTGGCAATCTAAGGGAATTGACGTTATTCAGGGCTGGGGCATGACTGAAACAAGCCCTGCTGGTATATTCTTAGCTGCTGAAGATTCTCTCAATAAGATAGGCTCTGCTGGGAAAGCTGTCTTACATACAGATATTAAGATCGTAACTAGGAATATGACCCCAGTAAAGCCAAACGAGATAGGAGAATTGTTAATTAAAGGCCCAAACGTGACCCCAGGTTATTGGATGAACGAAAAAGCAACCAAAGAGTCATTTTATCAAGGCTGGCTAAAAACAGGAGACTTGGCAAAATTTGATGAAGATGGTTTTGTATTTATAGTAGACCGAGAAAAAGATATGTATATCTCTGGAGGAGAAAATGTTTATCCTGCTGAAGTAGAAAATATACTTTATCAATTTGATGAAATAGCTGAGCTTGCGATTATTGGGATTCCAGATAAAAAGTGGGGGGAAACTGGAAAACTGTTTGTTGTCTTAAAAGAAAATAGACAACTGCCAAAAGAAAAAATCATAGAGCACTGTTTAAATAACCTAGCAAAATTCAAAATACCTTCCGAAATAGTTTATGTTTCAGCACTACCACGAAATGCAACTGGTAAAGTCTTAAAACGTACTTTAAAGGAACTCAGTGAAAAAAATGCTTAAGAACTTAATTAATATATTCACCAAACCGTTAGGTGAAACTAAACCGTCAATTGCTGACGAAGGAGTATTAGCATTATCAGCAATCTTCATAAGGATAGCTAAGTTAGATGGTAGTTTTGATAGGAGTGAGCAAGAAAAAATTAAAGAGTTATTAAAGAATAGATTTGAACTTGACAAAGAGAAAACTGAAATTGTGATTGATATGGCCACTAAGCTAGAGGTTCAATCAAACGATAATATTCAGTTCACAAAGATAATAAAAGAAACCATCGCTTATGAAGATAGATTTAATCTGCTAAAAGATGCTTGGATACTGGTAATGGTAGACGGGGAAAGAACTTACCAAGAGGACGGGTTCATGAGACTGTTTTGCAGTTTGCTTGGTCTTTCAGATAAAGATAGTGCTCTCGCAAGACAGTCTATATTCAAAAAACAAGAATCTAATTGAGCATTTATCTATGAAGTATCAGGAACACTCCGCTTACCTAATAGAAGTACATGGTCTTACAACGGAAGAGTACAAACAAATTAAAAACCTAATAAAACGCATTCCGAACATTACTGAATTAGGAATTTTTTCTGCAATGTGGAACGAGCATTGTTCGTATAAATCATCAAAAAAATGGCTTAAGGAACTTCCCTCAGCAGGTGAACAAGTTATTTGCGGCCCAGGCGAAAATGCTGGGATAGTAGCTATTGATGAACATCTTGCATTAGCATTTAAAATGGAAAGTCATAATCACCCAAGTTATATTGAGCCGTTTAATGGAGCTGCAACTGGGATTGGAGGGATCTTAAGAGACGTCTTCACAATGGGGGCAAGACCCATTGCTGTTATGAACTCATTATCAATGGGCTCGGCTGATAAAATTAAAACTAAAGAAATTCTTCGTGGAGTTATCAAAGGTATTAGCCACTATGGAAATTCCTTTGGTGTGCCCAATGTCGGTGGAGAGCTTAGGTTTAATGCAAAATATAATGGAAACTGTTTGGTAAACGCTTTTGCTGCAGGCATTGTAAATAGAAATGAGGTTTTTTATTCAAAAGCAACTGGCATAGGTTCTCCGATAGTCTATATGGGTGCAAAAACGGGTAGAGACGGCGTTGGAGGTGCTAGTATGGCATCGGAAAATTTTGATTCTGATAACGAACGGAATAAAGCCAAGAGACCTACCGTTCAAATTGGAGACCCTTTTTTAGAAAAGAAACTTATGGAGGCATGTTTTGAACTTATGAAAAGTGGTTGTGTAATTGCAATACAAGATATGGGAGCTGCAGGGCTAACATGTTCTTCTATCGAAATGGGAGACAAAGGTAATCTTGGTATTTATTTAAATTTAGACAAAGTACCGATTCGTGAAGATCAGATGACTGCCTACGAAATAATGCTGTCTGAAAGCCAAGAAAGAATGCTTGCAGTAATAAGACCTGGATATGAAGATCAAGCAAAGAAAATTTTTAGCAAATGGGACCTTGATTTTGCTGTGGTTGGAAATACGATAGAAGAGGATAAGCTCATAATTAAATTCCAAGACAAAATTGTTGCCGACTTACCGCTAAAGTGTTTAGCCCAAAAGGCACCACAGTATGAAAGACCATGGAAAACCAATGAACTAAATGAATGTTTTCCTACCCTACCAAAAATAAGTATTTTAGAAGCGCTCCGTATTTTACTTTCATCACCAAATCATTGTTCAAAAAGGTGGGTTTGGGAACAATATGATTATATGATATTAAACAATACTCTGAAGCCCCCCAGTTTGGATGCTGGGGTAACAAAAATTGATGAAACGAATTATGGATTAGCATTTTCCTGTGATAGCAACCCCTTATTATGCTCGATAGATCCATACGAAGGTGGGAAACAAGCTGTAGCTGAGTGCTTTAGAAACATCATATCATCAGGCGGAACTCCATTAGCGATCACTGACAATCTTAATTTTGGTAGCCCAGAGGATCCGGAGATAATGGGACAATTTGTAAACTGTATTCAAGGGATTAAAGAGGCCTGTATTCAGTTAAACTTCCCTGTAGTATCCGGGAACGTAAGCTTTTATAACCAGACCGATGGGAAATCAATTTTGCCAACCCCAACAATTGGAGGCGTAGGGCTTATAAAAAATATTTCAGAGCATAGCTCGGGAAAGGTAAGTGAAAATGAAATTTTTTATTTAGTTGGTAAAACTGATACGAAAGCTACTGCCCTAGCTCTTGTGACTGAGCTCTCGCAAGCTAATCTTGAAGGCGTCAATATTCAAGTTGATTTAGAGGAAGAAAAACGTAACGGACAATTTATTTTAAACCTATTTGATAAAAAACTTATATCCAGCGCTCATGATGTTTCTGATGGCGGAATTGCGTTTGCCTTGAGCGAATTGGCAATTGTAAATAATCTAGGTTTTGAAGTTACATCAGGTACATTAGAGTACTTTTTCAATGAAACTCAAGCTCGTTATATTATAAGTATCAATCCATCAAAAGAAAGGCAACTGCTCTCTTTGGCTAAAGAAAACGAGGTTGCTTTAAATAAATTGGGTGTTGCCAGAGGTACCAGCCTTTGTTTTGGTTCAAATATTTTACACCTTGCTGATGCAAATGATCTTTACCATAACGTAATAAGTAATATGATGGATAGTGAACAGACTGATTCAAGAAAAAAAAGGAAACAATTTTAGTGGCAATAAGTGCCAAAAAAATAAAAGAGCTTTTAAACAAGAACTTTCCTAAAGCTGATATCGAAATAATCGATACTGCAGGAGATAGTAATCACTATTCTGTAGTAATTACTGCTCAAGAGTTCAGAGGAAAATCTCGCGTGGAACAGCATAAATTAGTTTATAAAGCTCTAGAAGGAGCAATGGATGGAAGCAACGGAATTTTACATGCTCTTGCTTTGCAGACAAAAATAAAATAGGAGGTAGAAAATGAATCAAATCGTTAAAACAAAAATTGAAACAATAATTGGTGAGAATGACGTCGTTCTTTTTATGAAAGGCAATTCTAAAATGCCGCAGTGTGGTTTTTCCAGTCGGGTGGCGGGTATTTTAAATTATCTCGAGGTAAATTTTAAGGACGTAAATGTTTTAGAAGACGACGATATTAGACAGGGTATTAAAGATTTCTCTGATTGGCCTACTATTCCTCAACTATATGTAAAAAATGCATTTATAGGAGGTTCAGATATAATCACAGAAATGACAATGTCAGGGGAATTAGATCAATTATTTACAGAGAAAGGCGTACACTTTAATCAAGATGCTGCAACCAAGATAAGAGAAGAAAACTCTTAAAATAATTTTGGTTGATCATTTTCAGCAAACTGAGTTGAGCTTTCATCCGTTACCAATGTATCAGTTTTTTGATCGCTAAAACTTGAAATCATTTCTAATTTACTCAAAATTCTTTCAACCAGTTTTTCAAGATTGGCATAATCGCTCTCTAGAGATCTCCTCTGCTGCTCTAACTGTTTATTTTTATTTTTCAGATCTAAGAGATCTTCAGATTTTTCCTTAAAAACCTTTGACTCTGACTCTACGTCAACCAACCTGTCCGCAGTCATTAGTGCAGAAAGTAACAACATTTTGGATTCAGGAAGCCTGCCTAGCTGAGATTGAATTGCTTCAGCCTCCTCATTAATTAATGAGGCAGCCTGTTTGACTTTCTCCTGCTCTTCATTATCACAGGCAACTGAAAAAACACGGCCACCAATGGATATTTCCAATTCAGTCATTGTCTTTCTCTAAAATTTCCTTTAATTTTTTAATTAGTTTATCTATTTCTTCAGCATCATTTTTGGCTGCCTTTTCAAATTTTTCAATTTTAATTAACAAATCATTAATATTATGATGACTTTCCTTCTCAATTTTTTGTTTTTGAATAACACTACTTGAAGCTTTACTCACATTTTTGCTTGCTAAAGCGAGTTCTAGCTTTTCTAAAGCATTCTCAAATCTTTTCTCTAATTTAACTAACTGGCTCATAGGATAAATGTCTTTCTTATTATAAACCCTCTATTTGATTTAATACAAACCTTTTTCTAAAATATAAATATTCGATTTACTATGCTGAAAAATTAAATATTATAACGGAATAATTCGTAATCAAAATTATTTCAATATGGACCCTAACACTCTTCGCCAAACTTTCCCTGACCACTGGAACAAAGCTACAGCAATCAGGATGTTGTCTGTGGACGGAGTTGAAAAAGCCAATAGTGGGCACCCCGGAATGCCAATGGGAATGGCTGACGTTGTAACTGTTTTATTTGAAAAACATTTAAAGTTTCTATCCTCTGAACCTAATTGGTTTGATAGAGATAGGTTCATCTTATCTGCAGGTCATGGATCAATGCTCTTATATTCTGTTCTTTATTTGAGTGGCTTCCCAGATTTAGCTTTAGAAGATCTAAAAAACTTTAGACAGCTTAATTCAAAAACTGCTGGACATCCAGAATATGGCCATATTTCCGGCATTGAAACAACCACAGGTCCATTGGGACAAGGACTTGGTAATGCTGTAGGATTCGCTATCGCTGAAGAATTTATTGGTGCTAGATGGGGTCGTAACCTCTGTGACCATCATACATATGTCATTGCTGGAGATGGGTGCTTAATGGAAGGAATTAGTCAAGAAGCAATATCATTGGCAGGTAAACTAAGATTAAGTAAACTGATAGTGATTTGGGATGATAATGGTATAACTATTGATGGGTGCATAGATCTATCTTGTAATACTGATCAGATATCGAGATTCAAATCTTCTGGGTGGTCTACATTTTCTTGTGATGCTCATAATCCTAAGGAAATTGACAAAGCATTAAGCGCAGCAAAAAAAGATAGTCGCCCGTCTCTAATTGCCGCAAAATCAATAATCGGTTATGGTTCAAAAGCTAAGCAGGGAACGTCTGGGGCACATGGAGCGCCCTTGGGGAAAAATGAAGTTGAACAATTAAGAAACAATTTTAATTGGAAATATAAAGAGTTTGAGATCCCATCAAATATTAAAGATGCTTGGGAAGAGATCGGGAAAAAGAATGCTCAAGAATTTAAAGATTGGTCCGACCGTTTTCAATCATTGTCAAAAAAGAAAAAAGCTCTTTTTTTGAACGAATTAGATCAAACATTCCCCTCAAAACTTGCCAACGAGATTAAAAATTTTAAAAAACTTCACTCACAAGAATTAGAGCAAGATCTAGCAACAAGAAAAGCTAGTGAGATATGTCTAGATTTAATAAACGAATGTTTTAGTAACACTGTTGGAGGCTCAGCAGACTTAACAGGCTCAAATAACACTAAAACAAAATCACTTAAAGTTTTTTCAGAAGTTAATAGATCAGGAAGATATATCCACTATGGAATAAGAGAGCATGGAATGGCTGCTATTATGAATGGCATGGCTTTGCATAGAGGGGTAATTGCCTATGGAGGAACATTCCTAACTTTTTCAGACTATTGTCGTGGAGCAATTCGTTTAAGCGCTTTAATGGGGTTAGGTGTCATCTACGTGATGACTCACGATAGTATAGGCTTGGGTGAAGATGGCCCAACACATCAACCAATTGAACATTTGGCATCTCTTCGGTCAATTCCAAATTTAAATGTTTTAAGACCATGTGATATAATTGAAACTATTGAATGCTGGGAAATTGCTCTCAAATCAAAAAACAGACCTTCAATCATTTGCCTATCAAGACAGAATTTGCCCTTAATTAGAAAAGAACAAAATTCAATCAATCACTCGCAAAAAGGTGCCTACATTGTAAAAGATTTCGTTAATAAGAAAAAGGTTGTTCTTATGGCAACGGGCTCTGAAGTTCAAATTGCACTAGAAGCAAGTAAACTATTAGAAAATAAGGGGATTGGTACACGAGTAGTTTCATTTCCTTCATGGGAATTATTTCAAGAACAAAATGATAAATATAAGAAAAAAATCTTGCCAAGAGGTACAGTGAGGATAGCTATAGAAGCAGGGGTTAAGCTTGGATGGGAAAAATGGCTTTATAAAAATGGTGGTAGCCAGACTAAAACCTCTTTTATAGGGATGAGTGGCTTTGGAGCTTCTGCACCAGCGAAAGATATCTTTAATCACTTCAAAATCAATGTTGACGAGATCTGTCAACAGGCTGAGTCATTGATATAACGAAAATTTCTTTGAGCTTAATGATAAAAAAAATTCAAGATGCTAACGTAACAAAACAGACTGTCATTTTACGTCTTGACTTTAACATTCCTTACTCAAATGGAAAGAGCAACGATATATCAAGAATAGAAAAATCAAAAGAGACAATACTTTTTTTAATCAAAAACGCTAACAAAGTAGTTATAGTATCTCACTTTGGAAGACCAAATGGAAATATAAATGAAGATCTTAGCCTAAAGAAATTGTTGGGGTATTTACAAGATATACTAGCTACAGACGTAACATTTCTTCCATCACTTGAAATAGAAATATGTAGAAAAGAAATTCGCTCTGCCCCCTTCCCGTCAGTTTTCTTATTAGAGAATATCCGGTTTTCAAAACTAGAAGAAGAGAATGATCCTGATTTTAGTTTTAATCTCGCATCACTAGGTGATATTTATTGTAATGACGCATTCTCAGTTTCACATAGGGCTCATGCCTCTACTCAGGGAATAACTAATTATATACCAAGCTTCGCAGGCTTTTTAGTCCAAAGGGAACTTAAGGCATTGTCACTGGTTTTAGATCAACCTTTAAAACCAGTTGCTGCTATTGTCGGAGGCTCTAAAATCTCCACAAAAATTGAGATCCTCAATAATCTGAGCAATAAAGTTGATTTTTTAATAATTGGTGGAGCAATGGCCAATACGTTTCTTAATGCTAAGGGATATGGAATTGGGAACTCACTTACAGAAAAAAAGATGTTAAAGACCGCTGAGACACTCATTAAAGAACTGAAATCAAAAAAAACCAAATTAGTTTTACCCCAAGACATAGTCTGTGCCAGTTCTCTAAATAATGTAGGAGATATACAAACTTTAAGTGTTGATTCTTGCCCCATAGATAAAATGATTCTTGATATTGGACCACTTACACAAAAATATATAATAGATATTATTTCCAAATCGAAGACCTTAATTTGGAATGGTCCGCTTGGTGCATTTGAAATCCCTCCGTTTGATCAAGGGACAAATAGCTTAGCTAAATATGTAGCTAATAGAAGTTTCAAAAGGAAATTGACCTCTGTAGCAGGGGGTGGTGATACTGTCAGTGCTCTTAAAACATCGGCTTCACTTTCAAAATTTAGTTATGTTTCAACTGCTGGCGGTGCTTTTCTAGAATGGCTAGAAGGGAAATCACTTCCGGGGATCGAATCACTTAAATTATAAAAAATGATTCCTTTTACGAATCAATTATGTAATGATTCGTTTTAGGAGCCAAAATTTGTTCAAAAGCTTTAAAATTTTAGAAATTGCCTCATCTGCTGTATGCTTTATACTTTCTTTCTATTTTATATTTGCATCATTCAATGGAGAGTTTGGTGTTTCGGCTAAGTATCAGCTTTTAGCCAAAGAAAAAGTTTTAACAAAAGAGCTAGATGTACTTATTGAAGAAACCAAGGTTATAAAAAACAAAATTGGAAGGCTCTCCGACACTTCACTTGATCTTGAGCTTCTCGATCAGCAGGCAAGAAAAATTTTAGGTATGATTGGTGAAGGAGAGCTAATTGTATTTTAAATTAGATATTGAAAACAACTAGTTTAACGCTAAACTATATTTATGACGAAAATTAGTACATCAAAAAAAGAGCTACTAGAGTTATACCACAAAATGCTCTTAATCAGAAGATTTGAAGAAAAAGCTGGTCAGCTTTACGGGATGGGGCACATTGGGGGCTTTTGTCATTTGTACATAGGCCAAGAGGCTGTTGTTGTAGGAATAGACTCTGTTAAGGAAAATGGCGACCAAAACATTACCTCTTACAGAGATCATGGCCATATGCTTGCTTGCGGGATGGATGCAAAAATGGTTATGGCAGAACTAACAGGTCGATTTACTGGTTATTCAAAAGGTAAAGGCGGATCTATGCATATGTTCTCTAAAAGTGAAGGCTTTTATGGTGGACACGGAATAGTAGCCGCACAGGTACCAATAGGAGCCGGTATCGCTTTTGCAAATAAATATAAAAAGAATGGGCATGTATGCTTTACTTATTTTGGCGAAGGTGCTGCAAACCAAGGGCAAGTTTATGAAGCCTTCAACATGGCTTCACTTTGGAAATTACCTGTAGTTTTTATTATTGAAAATAATCAATATGCTATGGGCACCTCAATGGTTCGAGCATCTTCAACTGAGGAAATGTTTGCAAGGGGATTAGCTTTCAATATCCCAGGTAAAGCCGTTAACGGCATGAATGTTATTGACGTTGCAAAAGAAGCTACTTTCGCTGCAAATCATTGCAGAGCAGGTAAAGGACCCTTTATCCTTGAAATGAAAACATATAGATACAGAGGGCATTCTATGTCTGACCCAGCAAAATATAGAACTAGAGAAGAAGTTCAAAAGGTCAGAGAAGAAAAAGATCCTATAGATACTTTAAGATCTCTTTTGATCGAAAAATATAAAATTTCAGAAAAAGAATTTAAAGCGAAGGATGCCGAGATAAAAGCAATAGTAACCGAGGCCTCTGACTTCGCTTTGAATAGTCCAGAACCTGATATTGAAGAACTCTGGACTGATGTTTACGCTGATTAAAGATTAGGAAAAAAAATGAAGACCGAAATTTTAATGCCCTCTCTTTCTCCCACCATGGAAGAAGGTAGTCTAGCTAAATGGTACGTAAGTCCTGGGGATAAAGTTAAACCAGGTGATATAATTGCAGATATTGAAACAGACAAGGCTCTTATGGAATATGAAAGTATTGAGGAGGGCACCATTGTTAAGCTTGTTGTCAAAGAAGGAACAGAAAATATAAAAGTTAATTCTTTAATTGCCATTATTGATACTGAAGGCTCTGAAGAGATTAAGGAGAAAAAAGGTGTGGATATTGAGCAAAATGAGACTGTAATTATTAATACAAGTAAAGACATTTTGAGCGCAGAAGAGAAAGTAAATAGCGGAACTTTAATTCTTGATGAAAGAGAAAAACTTAATCAAGAAACAAGCGAAAATCAGTCCACAACTCAATTAACAGTTAGAGAATCAATTAATTGCGCAATAGCTGAAGAGATGCGACTTAATGAGGATGTTTTCCTGATGGGTGAAGAGGTAGGAGAGTATCAAGGAGCTTATAAAGTAAGCCAAGGTTTACTGGAGGAATTTGGCTCCGAAAGAGTAATAGACACCCCGATCACTGAACACGGGTTCACTGGTCTAGCTGTTGGAGCTGCCTTTGCAGGAATAAGACCAATAGTAGAGTTCATGACATTCAATTTCGCAATGCAAGCTTTAGATCAGATAATTAACTCTGCAGCTAAAACAAATTATATGTCAGGAGGACAAATTAATTGTCCAATTGTCTTTAGGGGCCCCAATGGTGCGGCTGCCAGGGTAGCCGCTCAACATAGTCAAGACTTTGCAGCATTATACGCGTCAATTCCAGGCTTAAAGGTAATTCAACCATTTTCTGCAGAAGATGCAAAAGGCCTACTTAAGTCAGCAATCAGAGAAAATAATCCTGTTATTTTTCTTGAAAATGAAATTTTGTATGGGAAGTCTTTCCCAGTAAATAATAGTTCGGATTTAGTAATACCAATTGGAAAAGCAAAAACTGTTTCCATTGGGAAGGACGTTACAATTATAAGCTATGGGATTGGCATGATGCACACACTAGAGGCTGATAAGATGCTCAACGAACAAGGGATAGACGCAGAGATTATCGATTTAAGAACAATAAGACCAATTGACTTTGATACTATAATTGAATCCATAAAAAAAACAAATAGATGTGTAACAGTAGAGGAGTCTTTTCCTGTTTGCTCAATCGGAAGCTATATTGGGTCACAGATTATGATACAGGCATTTGATTACTTGGATGCCCCGGTATTGAATTGTACGGGAAAGGACGTGCCTATGCCCTATGCTGAAAATTTAGAAAAAGCCGCCTTAATTACCCCCGATGAAATTGTTTTTTCTGTTAAACAAGTTCTTTACAAAGATTAAAATAAAGTTGATGGATAGAATATTTATAACACCTTTAGCAAACAAGTTAGCATCTTTGAATTCTATTAAAATCAAAGATGTTACAGGAACTGGACCAAGAGGAAGAATTACAAAAATTGATATTGAAAAGTATTTAAGTTTATCTTCTTCTACTATAGATGCTAATCGTAAAAATGATACAGATCAGCAACATGGCCTAAACCATGAGACAATTACTATACCCAACATAAGAAAGATAATTGCAGAAAAGCTTACCCTTTCAAAGTCATCCATACCTCATTTTTACCTAAGACGTAAAGCTAAAGTAGATGAACTGATTAATTTAAGAACTAAGGCTAATGATTTACTTGAAAAGGATAATAAAATCTCAATAAATGACTTTTTTATAAAAGCGTGTGGTTGCGCTTTGATAGATTTTCCTGACTGCAACATGATTTGGCAAGAGCAACATATGTTGAAATTCAAAGAAGTAGCAATTGGGGTAGCAATATCAACCGAAGTAGGGTTGTATACTCCAACGCTTAAAAATATTGATAAAAAGTCTTTGAGTCAAATTTCCTTAGAAATGAAAGTACTTATTGACAAAGCAAAGAAAAAGCAACTGCGAAACAGTGACTTTATAGACTGTGCACATACTATATCGAACCTAGGAATGTATTCTATTGAAAACTTCGATGCAATTATAAACCCACCAAGCTCATCTATACTAGCGGTTGGCACGGTAACAGAAGACGTTATTAGTGAGAATAATAGTTTTTTGTCATGCAAGCAAGTATCTTTAACATTATCAGTGGATCACAGAACGATTGATGGAGAGCTAGGAGCAAAGTTTCTCGATAGAATAGTGTTCTACTTGGAAAATCCTACGGTAATCATGGTTAGATAGACTAATTTTTATTTAACAATTGGTCCATCGTTTTTGAAGGCTCTGGGCAACCTGAAGTCCCTACCTCTTTAGCGGGGACCCCAGCCACTGTCTTAAAAGGGGGCACTGATTTCAAGACCAATGAACCAGCTGCAACCCTGGAGCACTCCCCTACGGAGATATTACCTAATATTTTTGCGCCAGCTCCAATTAAAACATTATTTCCTATTTTGGGGTGTCTATTGCCCCGAATTTTACCCGTACCACCTAGCGTGACAGCATGGAGGATAGACACATTATCACCAACTTCAGCTGTTTCCCCAATAACGAGATTATGAGCATGATCAAACATAATGCCCTTACCTATCGTTGCTCCGGGATGGATATCTATACAAAAAATCTCAGATACCCTCATTTGCAAATATAAAGAAAAATCTATGTCTCCATTATTATAAAGGACATTTCCTACTCTATATGCCTGCAAAGCAATGAAACCTTTGTAAAATAGAAAAGGTTGATAAAACCAGTGACAAGCAGGATCTCTTTCATAAAACGCAATCAAGTCGTCCACTGCATAATCACAAATAGAAGGGAAATTACTAATTTGCTTTTGAAGTATAGAACACAAATCTTCTAATTGAAAATCAGAGCTAGAAATCTTAACTGCAATGTTGTACGACAATGCATCGCCAAAACTATTATGGCTCAAAATGTTTTTTTTAAAATATTCTTTCATATAATTAGATTTCTTTAAGGAGACCTCAGCTTCCTTACAAATTGTTTCCCAAATCTTTCTTTTTTTTATATCATCTTGTTTCAAAAACAATTCCTCCATCAATGATATTTATAAACAAAATATTATGATAAAACATCAATTCTCTGTCTTCAATCTTCTATACTCTTTCACAAAACTGTTATGTTGTTTTAGACTTTCCGAGAAATTGTGCCCTCCCCTGCCATCAGACACAAAGAACAAAAAATCTGTTTTAAGCGGATTTGCAACCGCATAAATTGATGACCTACTTGGATTGCAAATTGGACTGGGTGGAAGACCAGCGACTTTATAAGTATTAAAGGGTGATTTCATTTTAAGATCACTTCTAGTTAGCTCTCTTTTTAGCGACCCTTTTCCTTTTGTTAAACTATAAACAACCGTGGGATCAGATTGTAATCGCATTTTTTTTTTCAAACGATTTAAAAACACTGAAGCAACCTTTTTTTTGTCTTCATCATTTCCAGATTCCTTCTCCACTATAGAAGCTAAAATTAAAAGCTCCAAAGGATTATTCAAGGGCAAATCGGGAGCTCTGTTATTCCATGCACCTTGTATAATTTTTTCTTGTTCATTTTTCATTTTAAAAAAAAGATCTTTTTTATTTGTGGTGATATCGAAGCTGTATGTATTGGGTGCAAGTACGCCTTCATCGATAATATTTATCAAATCTCCTTTAATCCTTAGATCGTTATTAATTAAATCTACAACTGAATTAGTGCTCAACCCTTCTGGTATTGTGATTGTATATTGGACAGATATACCAGCGACGAGCTTGTCTATGACCTCTTTGATTGAAGCGGTTCTTGGGATCATATATTCTCCAAATTTGATTTCATTATGGAAGCCCTTAAGCCTTACCACTAACAGAAAAGCAATGCGATTTTCAATCAGATTTAACTCAATCAAACGACTAGCAATATTTGCAATACCTTCCCCTTTATGTATCACCACTAATTGCTCACGTTCATTTGGGCCAGGCTTATCATAGTAAAACTCAAGGCTACTTATAGCAATAAAAACAAACATTAAAGAAACTAAGAAAAAGTAAAATAAATTAGAAACTATAGTAGCCATTACTCTATATTATGAGAATTTCTAATTTAGTTTTCCTACTACTAAAGATGCATTAGTGCCACCGAACCCAAAAGAGTTTGATAGAGCTCTGTTTACTTTTCTTTCCCGAGCATGATTAGGAACTAAATCAATTTTAGTATCGACCTCTGGTCTTTCAAGGTTTATAGTTGGCGGAACGATTTGATCTCGAATTGACAATATAGAAAAAATTGCTTCTACAGACCCAGCTGCTCCCAACAAGTGACCAATTGATGATTTTGTTGAAGACATTGATATATTTGCGGAATAATTCGCAGCTAAAGACTCAACGGCCCTAAGTTCAATGGTATCTGCCATAGTAGAGGTACCATGTGCATTAATGTAATCGATATCCGAAATATTTGATCCACTGCTTTTGAGTGCAGCACTCATCGATCTTTTGCCGCCGTCTCCATCTGGCGAAGGCGCAGTAATATGGTGGGCGTCTCCTGTTAGCCCGTAGCCCAACACCTCACAGTATATTTTAGCACCTCTTTTTTTAGCATGCTCAAGCTCTTCAAGGACTACTATACCTGCTCCTTCCCCCATCACAAAGCCATCTCTATCCATATCATAAGGTCTACTTGCAATACTTGGATTTTCTGAAAATTTTGTTGATAAAGCCTTACATGCATTGAATCCGGCTATCCCTAATTCTGTAATAGGACTCTCGGCTCCACCAGCTATCATTACATCCGCTTCTCCAGATTTAATAAACCTAGCTGCATCACCTATAGCATGAGCTCCAGTAGAGCATGCAGTTACCACGGAATGGTTTGGGCCTTTAAATCCATACCTTATTGAAACTTGACCAGAAATCAAATTGATCAAAGCGCCAGGTATAAAGAAAGGAGACACTCTCTTAGGTCCCTTGTCTTTGATCAAATTAGCGGTATCTCCTATTGATTGCAAACCTCCTATACCGGAGCCAATCATTACACCTGTTCGTAGTAAATCTTCTTCTCGATCAGGTGTCCAACCTGCATCTTTCACGGCTTGATCAGCCGCGCAAACACCATATAGAATGAAGTCGCCAACTTTCCGTCTATCCTTTAGAGCCATCCACTCATCAGGATCAAATTGTCCTTCTAGTTTATCACCAAATGGAATTTCACATGCATAGCTTGTAGAATAATCAGAGGAGTCAAATTTAGTAATTCTCGTGGCTGACGAGTCTCCTTTAAGCAGTCTTTTCCATGTAAACTCTACACCACATCCAAGTGGTGTCAGCAATCCCATTCCAGTTACTACAATGCGTCTCATACTGTTTTATATGATTTAATGTCTCTTACAAACAACCGTTAAGAGTTTTCTTCAATGAATTTAACCGCATCTCCAACAGTCTGAATGGTTTCAGCTGCATCATCTGGAATTTCTATTCCAAACTCTTCTTCAAAAGCCATTACTAGCTCTACGGTATCAAGGCTATCTGCACCTAGATCATCAATAAAAGATGAACTATCTGAAATCGCACTTTCTTCTACACTCAAATGTTCTACAACTATTTTTTTAACTCTATCTACAACATCACTCATATTAACCTCCTCATCATCTTACACATATTTGGCCTGCAGTGTGTGAAGTACATTGTCAAAATACCACAATTTTTTCTTTTATACATAATTGTTAAAACAAGCAATACTTATCTGGAAAATTTTGGAGCAACTCAGATAAAATCCATTTATGTTAAGAAAAGGCCTCCATTAACATGTATGTTTTGCCCTGTAATATAGCCCGCTTCATTTGTTACGAGAAAGAGCACTAAAGACGATATATCTTCACCGGTTCCCATTCTTCCCATCGGAATTCTTTCAGTTATCTTTAACTTTTGGTCATCTGTCAACTTAGCTGTCATGGCAGTATCAATAAAACCCGGAGATATGCAATTGACCGTCACTCCTCTTGTAAAGGCCGCAACTGAGGCCATCGAATTAGCGAATAGGGCTTTCGAATCAGATATACAAGGTGTGTCAGGCATACCTTCTGGGTTTATTGACATTGACAAAAAATTAGGAGGGTTACAGAACTCTGATCTAATAATTCTCGCAGGACGTCCTTCTATGGGGAAAACTGCCTTGGCAACAAATATTGCTTACAATGCATCGATTGCAAACTATAAGAAATATGGTACTGCTTCTAGTGTTGGCTTCTTTTCGCTTGAAATGTCTTCAG
>CACHJY010000016.1 GCA_902580265.1 uncultured Alphaproteobacteria bacterium | reverse complement strand
TTCTTTTTTTGGTTTTGCCTTGATAGGGTTATTTCGTACTTTTTTTGGAAGTACTTCTAAATTCTCTAATAATCGACTAATCCTGTCACTAGTTTGTGCTCCTTTGGATAACCAATCTTTAATTCTATCTAAGTTTAAGTTTACCCTGTTATTATCGTCTTTATTTAGTAACGGATTGTAGGTACCTAACTTCTCTATAAATCTTCCATCTCTAGGCATCCTATTATCAGCTGCAACTACCCGGTAAAATGGTCTCTTTTTTGAACCGGCCCTGGCTAGCCGTATTTTAATACTCATAAATCACTCTCCTATTTTTTCTTTATTTGCTCGTGTTTTTTTTTAGATTCTGTTGTAATTAGTTTCATAAGATTAACTATAAACTCTTTGTCGAGGTCACTATCCTCTATAAGCTTTTCAAGAGTCTTCACTTGTTTTTTTTCCCTTTCCCCATCACGGGGCTCAAGATTGTGTTCAGCTTTTATGATCCCTATTCTTTTTGTTACCGAAAATCTTTCTATTAGAGCAGTTACTATTATCGCGTCGAGCCTATCGATAGTACTTCTCTCATTTTTTAACAATAAATCAACATTAATTTTGTTTTTTTTCATTTGATTATTTTTTGAAGTTTAATCCGGACAGGTTTATTGGCAATTTCGATCCCAATTGCTTTTGTAGTAATTGGGCATCAGGCAAAGAATGTGTCATGTTATCGCTTTTGCCTGACATCTGCTGCATGAAGCTTTTTAACATTCCTTTGCCACCCATTTTCCCCATTCTCTTCATCATATCTGACATTTGCCTATGCATCTTTATCAACTTATTTAATTCAGGCACCTCTAGCCCTGCACCAAGTGCTATTCGCTTCTTTCTACTGGCTTGAAGAATATTAGGCGACAAGCGTTCTTTTTTAGTCATTGATTGAATAAGGGCAATCTGACGCTTTATAACCGCATCATCAAGAGATTTATCATCCAAATTTTTCGCGAGCCTTCCCATACCAGGCATCATCCCCATTATGCTTTTCAGTCCACCCATCTTATGCATTTGTTCTAATTGGTTTTTCAAGTCATTCATATTGAACAAACCTTTTTGGAACCGGCGCATCGAGCGCTCTGCTTTTTCGGCTTCCAATGTTTCAGACGCTTTCTCAACTAATGATACTATGTCACCCATTCCTAGAATTCTTCTAGCAATACGATCAGGATGAAATTCTTCTAATGCATCGACTTTCTCACCAGTACCTATAAATTTAATTGATTTTCCTATCGTTGAGACCATTGAGAGAGCTGCTCCGCCTCTACCATCGCCATCCATTCTAGTTAAGACAACTCCTGAAATATTAAGTCGATCATTAAAAGCGTTGGCTACATTGACAGCCTCCTGACCTGTCAATCCATCAGCTATTAAGAGCGTTTCATTAGGATTACTTAAATCTTTAATCTTTTCGATTTCAGTCATTAGCTCATCGTCTATTTGCATTCTTCCCGCAGAATCAAGGATAATCACATCATATCCTCCTAAAGACGCTTGTTGTATCGCTCTGGATGTAATTTGTTCAGGCAACTGATTCTTTACAATTGGCAATGTGTCTATTGAGTTACTTTTACCCAGTATCTCCAACTGCTCCATAGCTGCTGGACGTCTAGTGTCTAAACTAGCCATTAAAACTTTCTTCTTTTCTTTGCGCTGCAACCTCAAAGCAAGTTTTGCTGAGGTTGTGGTTTTTCCAGAACCTTGCAACCCTACCATTAAAATTGTCGCAGGCGGATTATCAATTTTTAGGGAACTTGATATTTCGCTAGGACCCTCTAGTACCTTTAGTAACTCGTCATGCACTATTTTAATTACTTGTTGGCCAGGGGTAACCGATTTAGTAACTGCTTGTCCTCGTGCTTTTTCTCCAACCGATTTTATAAACCTTTTAGTTAATTCCAAAGTAACATCGGCTTCCAACAAAGCTATTCTAACTTCGCGCAAAGCAGTTGATATCTCGTCCTCTCGTAGCACCCCCTGTTTAGTTAGCTTTTCTAGGGCGTTCGAGAATCCTTTTGATAAAGTTTCAAACATTAATACCTACATTTTTGTTTGACTAAGTAATTAACAGTAATTAGCGTTTCGATACAATAAAATAAATGTTAATAAAAGAAAACCCTTGTTTGCTAGCAAAAAGTAATTGGCTGGCTTAGACTAGTTAGGACTATTATGACTAAAACCGTATTAGCATTCTATAAGTTTGTGCATCTACCGAACCCCCAGAAAGAAAAGGAAAAACTACTATCCTTCCTCGAAGAGAACTTTACAGTCGGGACAATAATACTTAGTAATGAGGGCATTAATGGAATGTGTTCTCTAGACCAAGAAAAGACGGAAAAGGTGAAGAGCTTTCTCCAACAAAACTTTAGGTTAACAAGTTCTGAGTTTAAAGAAAGCCTTGTCTATTCCAATGTTTTCAAGAAACTGAGCGTTAAGATAAAACAAGAAATTGTCAAGCTAGGCCTTCCCGAAATCGATCCTGCAATGATTGTAGGTACCTACGTTGAGCCAGAAGAGTGGGATGCTTTCATTTCTGAAGAAGAAGTCATCACTATCGACACTAGAAATGACTTTGAGGTCAATTTAGGTACATTTGAGGGAAGTGTAAATCCTAAGACAAAGAGTTTTCATGAGTTTCCAAGATGGTGGAAAGATAAAAGTAAAGCACTCAAAAATAAAAAAATAGCAATGTTTTGTACTGGTGGAATAAGGTGTGAAAAGGCAACTGGTTTTCTTAAAGCTGAAGGGGTAGAGGAAGTTTATCATTTAAAGGGCGGTATATTGAATTATTTGGACAAAGTCGGAAATTTGCCTACATCAAAATGGAAAGGTGATTGCTTCGTTTTTGACCAACGAGTGACCGTTAATACTCTTCTTGAACCAGGTGACCATGAGTTATGTCACGCATGCAGAAATCCTTTGAGATTGATTGATAAGAACCATGAGCATTATGAGAAAGGGATTTCTTGCCACGAGTGTTTTGGTACTAAAACAGATAAAAAGATTTCATCTCTGAGAGAACGAAAAAAGCAAATTGAGCTACTAAAAGATAGAAGAAGTAAAAATGAATGATGAGCAATCCCTTATAAATATTTATAATAAGATGATCTCAAGCAATGAAATTGAGAAAAATAAATCCCAAGAAAAACTTGTATCTGATCTTGAAGTATTAAAAAAGGAATTGGAGAGCAGTGTAGATCTGAAACAGACAACAACTAGGAAAATGTTTTCAAAGTTTTTTTTTTCCAAGTCATCTGAGGAAAAAACGGGTGTGTATATTTATGGCGGCGTTGGCATAGGAAAATCAATGCTGATGGATCTTTTTTTCAACCTATTGGACATAATGGGAAAGAAGAGAATACATTTTCACGAATTTATGAAGCGACTGCATCAACTAATAAAAATTGCTAGAGAGAACAATATAAGAGATCCAATAAAATCGGTAGCTTCAGAGTACATAAAAGACATTCAAGTACTTTGTTTAGATGAAATGCAGATAACTGATGTAGCAGATGCTATGATAGTAGGAAGGGTTTTCGAGGAATTCCTAAGAAAGAAATTAATCATTATAACAACATCAAATAGACATCCTAATGATCTTTATAAAGATGGTCTAAATAGAAAGTTATTTTTGCCCTTTATTGACATCATAATATCAAAATTGGATGTAGTAAAATTGTCTGGAGATGTTGACTATAGAAAGATAAAAATTGCTGGTAAGAAGAAATATTTTTTAAGCACTTCATCTCAAGAAACAGGCCAATTCAATGACCTTGTATCGCAATTTAATCTTTATCGAGGCGCAGGGATAACGATACAAATGAACAGCCGTGAATTCAGAATAGAAAGGTTCGAGAGCGGTGTAGGCTTGTTGACATTCAACGAAGTTTGTTCGATTCCTCTGAGTGCTATAGATTATTTAGAACTAGTGAGCCATCTCAAATTATTGTTTTTGGATGAAATTCCAGACTTGTCGAATGGTGGAGATGATAGTGCAAAAAGATTTATTAATCTGATCGATAGTGTTTATGATAAAGAAGTAGAAATTCTTTGCAGAGCTGAGGTGCCTCCAGAGAAATTATATACTGATGGAAAAAATAGTTTTGAATTTCAAAGGACTGTTTCTCGGCTTTTTGAAATGCAATCTAGCAATTGGCCCAAAAGAGAGAAAACTTGTTAAAGTGAAAAGGTGATCGATCCATTATATGGAGTTGCTGATACTAACTTTACCCGAACTTCATCTCCAGTAGATAGCTCCTTATCTCTTGTTTTACTTTTTCTGTAGTTAAATGAAGATTTTTTTTTTCGTTTCTTGAAATCTAAATATTTTTTTAAAAACACACCTTCGATGGGGAATTTTTTCAGTTTAATAAAAATACAGAATTTGGAGGTACCTGAAACTATACCATCGAAGTAATCATCAATGTGGTAAGACATGAATAGGGCTGAATAGCGATCCAAACTCTCTCGCTCGGCTCCAACCGATTTTTTTTCAGATTCGTTAATGATTTGGCAAATTGCCTTGTGATCCTCCATAGAATATAAATCACCCATTTCCCATTTTAGAGCGAGAGCCAATGAGCGGTGGACGGTAAGATCTGCATATCTTCTTATTGGAGATGTAAAATGGCAATATAACGGCAGGTTAAGTCCAAAATGGCCAGCATCTACATCAGAGTATTTTGCTTTTGGTAATATCCTCAACACAGTGTTGCTTAATAACTTTTTTTTCTCGGGATATTTGCAGTTCTTTAATAACTCATTGAATGAATTCGAAGTCACTTGTTTTTCTCTAATTGTTGCTAAATCATTTAAACTCATAAAAATGTTTAAGTCTTTTAAAGCATGTTTGTCAGGCGTCGCATGGTATCGAGAAAGATATTTTGTAATGGATTGACTAAGGGTTTGTGACACGCAGAGGTTTGCAAGTATCATCATCATTTCAATAAGTTCGTTGCTTCTTAGACTTTTCTTTTCAAAAATGTTTGTGGGATAACCCTCAGAAGAAATTGAAATCTTCTTCTCAGCCAAATTTAAATTTAAGCGATTTTTTAAATGTGGTGATTGCTTTAGAATATTTAATGCTCTCTTATATCCGCTGTATTTTTTTTTTGTTTCGCAATCTGATAAATAGGCTTCAAAATTTTCATATGAGTAATTTTTTTTAACAGTAATGATGCCTCTGATAAATTCATGCTTTATTTTGTAACCTTTATGATCTAGGTGAATTTTGACTACTATTACTTTCTTCGGTGAGTTTTCCTTTAACGAACAGAGATTATTACTCAAATCTTCTGGGAGCATAGGGATAACTTTATCAGGAAAATATGTTGAGTTTCCTCTTTTCAAGGCCTCTCTATCAATATAAGAGTTCGGTTTGACAAAAAATGACACATCTGCAATGCCAACATATAAAATTATGCCTCCTGGATTATTCTTTGAATTATCTGCCTCTATACAAATAGCATCATCTAAATCCTTTGCGTCATCTGGGTCTATAGTAATAAAGGGTTTGGATATTTGATGTACATTTTTGGAAATTCTATAATTTTCAAATATTTTTTTTGCTTCATTAAGTATCTTTTTAGGAAAAAACTGTCTCAGGTTCCATTCGATCGCTGCTATTTTTGAAAAGCTACTTGGACAATTAATAGAGCCAAAAATATGAAAATCGTGTATTTTAAATTTCTTAGGATATTTTGAAGGGCTCCCTATTGCAAAATACCCAAACTTTTGGTCTAAATTTTCTCCCATTTTTAGTGGAAGTACACTAAGTGGTTTATCCGCTTTATTGGAAAATAAAGCTAATTTCGCGGCCGTTTGATCATGGAAATACACAGCGAACATATAGTTCTTTGGATATTTTATTCTTTTTAAAATTGATACCTCATGACTTTGTTCTTTTGGAAACTTAATCGAAGCCACCACAAGGTCACCAATATTAACGCTGTTTTTGCCTGAAGCGCTGCAAAACAAATTTACTGGTGAGCCACCATTGGAACCACTAAGCGTGATTATCTCGTCATAGCTTATGCTTGTGATTGCAAGGATCTTTTTCGAATTATGTTCTAGAGGCTTGATAATTATTTTCTTCTTTTTTCATCTATCAAAGCAATACTCTCTTCGAGAGTGAGTGTTTGAACCGACTTTTCCTTCGGTATAGTCACATTGATTTTATTCCATTTTATGTAATCACCGTAGCGACCTGACATAATTTTTACTTGCTCGCCTTCTGGATGAGAACCTAACACTTTTAGCTCCTTGCCTGCTCTTCCACCCTTATTATTTTTCTTTTCTGCTGCTTCAACTAATAATTCAACAGCTCTGTTCATGCCAATTGAAAAGATTTCTTCAAAATCCTTAATGTTTGCATAAGTTCTTCCGTGTTTAATATATGGACCATAAGGGCCTATAGCAGCAATAACTTCAGACTGATCTTCAGGATGTGACCCTAAGTTTCTAGGTAGCTCTAATAATTGTCTTGCTCTCTCAATTGTAAGCTCTTCGATTGTATAGTGCTTGGGAATTGTAGCTCTTTTTGGCTTTTCCATGCCATCAAGAGCGATCTCAAGATATGGTCCATAACGTCCATTTTTTATAAATATATCGTTACCATTGCTATCTTGACCTAACGGTTCTTCTTGAGCTATTACATCAGATGAACTTTGATTCAAGCTAGAGTTTAAAGGTCTTGAATACTTGCATTCAGGATATGTTGAACACCCGATAAATGCACCTGTCTTGGACAACTTTATCCCGAGCTGACCATTATTGCATGCAGAACAGTTTTTCTGTATTTTTCCAGTTCCATCATTGAACAAATAGTCGGCTAATTTTATATTCAAGTTATCCAGAACCTCAGTAATACTGAAGCTCATCGCGTATTTCACAGATTGAGATAACTCCTCCCAGAAACTTTTAATTACATCTTTCCAATGCTTTTCACCGTTGGAAATATCGTCGAGGTTTTCTTCTAGCTTAGCTGTATAATTATACTCAATGTATTTGTTAAAATATGCCTCGAGAAAAAAATTTAAAAGTCGACCAGTATCTTCGGGGACAAGCCTGTTTTTCTCTTTTTTTACATAATTTCTTTCTTGTATTTTCGATATGATCGATGCGTATGTAGAAGGCCTTCCTATACCCTCTTCTTCAAGACGCTTGATCAATGAAGCTTCATTAAATCTTGGCGGTGGTTCAGTGAAGTGTTGTTCTTTTTTAATTTTTTCCAGTTTCATCTTAGATTTTTCCCTGATGTCTGGGATCCTCTTCTCATCATCTTCTTTCTTTGTATCTTGAAATATTTTTAGATGCCCTTCGAATGTCACCACCTGTCCCGATAGCCTAAATTGAGCGTTATTGCAGAAGGAAGAAATTAAAACTGTTGTCTGCAATACCTCTGCTGCCCGGGCTTGAGAAGCCAACGCTCTTTTCCATATCAATGCGTATAAGTCTAATTCAGACTTATTTAAATTTTTTGCGTTTTCAGGTGTTTTAGAAAAATCAGTGGGTCTTATACATTCATGTGCTTCTTGCGCATTCTTTGCTTTATTTTTGAACACTCGTGGTTTTTCAGGCAAATAATGTTCACCTAAAGAATTAGAAATTCGCTTTCTTGCACTAGTTATGCCCTCAGGAGCCATTTCAATTCCATCTGTACGCATATACGTGATCAGGCCAGCCTCATAAAGTTTCTGAGCGGTTGACATCACGTCGCGAGGGCTAATTTTTAAATTTGTGCTAGCGCTTTGTTGTAGTGTGGATGTGGTAAATGGTGCATAGGGATTTCGATTTCTTTTTTGACTCGTTACAGAAGTTACATGATATTCTTTCTGCTCAAGCTCACTCGCGGTTATGTTTGTTGTATCAGAGTCCTTGAACGAAAACTTCTCAACTCTCTGATCGTTTAACAGAGAGAGGTTGGCATGAATTACGTTATCATTTTCGTCTTTAAAATCAGCAGAGATAGTCCAATATTCTTCCGATTTGAATTTTTCTATTTCAATTTCTCTGTCAACGACGAGTCTTAACGCGGGTGACTGAACCCGACCAGCTGATTTTGCAGCTCCTCTGAGCCTTTGCCAAAGTACTGGAGAAATATTAAAACCCATAAGATAATCCAATGAATTTCTTGCAAGATATGCCTCAACTAAATCTGTGTCTATTTCTCTGGGACTTTCAATAGCTGATAAAATAGCATTTTTTGTAATTGCATTGAATACAACTCTCTCTACAGTCATACCTTCTTTAAGTGCTTTTTTATTTTTCAATATTTCAAGAATATGCCATGAAATTGCTTCGCCTTCCCGATCAGGGTCGGTTGCTAATATAAGTTTAGAACTAGACTTCAGTACTTTAACAATCTCATCTATATGCTTTTTGCTTTTTGTATCGATCTCCCATTTAGGTTTGAAATCATTCTCAACATCAATGGAGCCACTCTTTTTGGGTAAATTTCTAACATGCCCATAGGAAGCAAGAACCTTGTATTGGGTTCCCAAATACTTGTTGATTGTTTTTGCTTTTGCTGGTGACTCTACAATTACGACATTCGTCATGAAAAATCCTAACAGTTTTATTTTAAATCTTACCCAATATTGATCTTGTCAATCTTTTTTTTTAAAATATTTGATAAACTCTAAATTTGTTGCGACGATATAACCGAAAATAAAGTTTGAAATAAAGAGCGAAAATTTTTAGCCTAGAAGGCAGTTTTCGATTTGTTTTGTAGTAGATTTTTACAAAATGTAAGCTATATATATATACGGTCGAATATTTGCGATTTGAAACTATGTTTTAGGGGGTCTTATGAGTAGTTTTTTACGACATTTTTTGAATATATTTATGGCACCAGTAGCCACAGTCTTTTTCACAGCGTCTACCTCTGCACTACTGGCTAATGACGGTTTAGACAAAAATTTGCCTGTTGTAGGGAAACCAATTCCAAACGGAATAAATTTCCAGCCGCCAGTTACAGAGTTAGCTAGAGACATACAGTGGCTAGACAATGTTCTTTTGGTCATTATTACGCTGATTTCAATATTTGTAAGTGCACTTCTTGTTTGGGTTTTTATCCGATACAATCGAAAGGCTAACCCAACACCATCTGCTACTACCCACAATACTCCTATAGAAATCTTGTGGACGATAATTCCAGTATTTATATTGATAGGTATTGGGATTATTTCGTTACCTATTCTGCTCAAACAGCTTAGAATTCCAGATAGTGATGTTGTAATAAAGGCAACTGGGGCCCAGTGGTATTGGTCTTACGATTACCCTCAGCACGATTTTTCATTTGACTCGGTGATGCTTGAGAAAGAGGAACTTGCCGAGTTTGGGTACTCTCAGGATGAATATCTCTTGGCGACCGACAACCCAGTAGTTGTACCCGTTAATAAAAACATAACAGTTCAAGTGACGGCGTCGGATGTTATTCACGCATGGAAAGTCATGTCGTTTGGTGTTCACCAAGATGGAGTTCCAGGACGTTTAGCTGAACTTTGGTTTAAGCCTGAAAAAGAGGGAGTATATTTTGGGCAATGCTCCGAGTTATGCGGATTGAACCATTCCTACATGCCAATAGTAGTGAAGGTTGTCAGCGAGGAAGAATATAAGGCGTGGCTCAAGAGAGCTTCAGAGAAGTTTGCTAGTATAAGTGGTGATAGGCTAAAATCTATTGCGCTGGCAGAGAAAAATTAATTTCAAGTTTCGATTAGATAGGTTATTGAGGTGAACACGTTAGAAAGCATAGATTCAAAAGGAGCAGGGTCCTTTAAAGACCTTTATATGCTGTTAAAGCCAAGAGTAATGTGGCTTGCTGTGTTCACAGCTGCGGTAGGCATTATTATAGCGCCTATTCAAAATAACTTGTTTATATCTCTTATTGTATTGCTTTGCATTTCTATAGGTGCCGGTGCGGCCGGGGTGTTAAACATGTGGTGGGATAAAGAGCTTGATAATATGATGGAGCGAACAAATAGTCGGCCCCTTCCCAATGAAAAAATAAGTTCCGATGACGCATTCGTCTTTGGTTTAAGTCTTTCGATATTTTCTGTTATGTTTCTGGGACTAGTGTCTAATTGGTTAGCTGCTTTTCTTTTAGCGTTAACAATATTTTTCTATCTTGTTATCTATTCTATGTTTTTAAAAAAAGCTACGCCTCAAAACATTGTGATTGGAGGAGCTGCTGGGGCGATGCCCCCTTTGATAGGGTGGGTAGCAAGTACGGGAACAATCTCTAATGAACCCCTTTTGTTGTTTTTGTTTATATTTCTTTGGACACCACCGCATTTTTGGTCACTGGCAATAATTACTAAAGATGACTACGCTAAAGCAAGTATTCCTATGTTCCCAGTTTTATATGGGGTGGAAAAGACTAGAAGATCAATACTTCAATATACGCTTATTTTAATAATTTCCTCGCAAGTCATTTCTTTCTCAGAGATTGGTGGCCCCCTGTTTTTTTTGTTGAGTAACGTTTTAAACGCAGCTTTGCTGCTTTCTGCTGTAAATCTTGTAAGGTTTAACGAAAATAATGGATATGAGAGAGAAAGACGATTTTTTAAGTTCACAATCCTTTATCTGTTTTTATATTTCGGTTTTTTAGTGATAAGTAGAGCTTTTGAAACTTTGGAGTATGGCATTTCGTTAGCTTGGCCCGTTCTATTTTAAAGGATTTGGTGTGAGAAGAGAGTTAAATAGAGATACAGGCAACACCAAAATAGGGATACTATTATTCGTAGTTGTGGCGCTTATCTTCTCTATAACCATAGTTAAACTAAAGCAAGGTTCGTTAATGCAAGGTTATGACCATATCATTAGACAAAATATGTTAGAAAAAGATGATGAATAATTCTGTTAGACCAAAACGTACACCATTCTACTTGATTGGACTAGTATGCGTAATGCTTTCTGCCTCGTTCGCAGCGGTACCCTTTTATGATTGGTTTTGTAAGGTTACGGGGTATGGTGGTACACCTGAAACTTATTCCGAGTCGTTCGATGGTCCTATCTTAAATAAGACAATTAAAGTTCGATTTGATGCATCAAAGGCTAAAGATATGAGGTGGAACTTTATACCAATGCAAAATGAGGTAGAGGTCAAGATTGGTGAAACAGCACTAGTTTTTTATGAAGCACACAACCCGACTAACGAAACAATCTCTGGTCAAGCTAGCTTCAACGTTTTTCCATTTTCAGCAGGGAACTACTTTAGTAAAATTGATTGCTTTTGTTTTGTTGAGCAAACTCTGAAGCCGGGAGAGAGAGTTAAGATGCCGGTAACTTTTTATATTGACCCAGAAATTGATGAAAATATTGAGACTAAGAATATAAAATCGCTGACATTGTCATATACTTTTTATAAACTGGAAGACGAGATTAAATCATAAAATTTGTAAATGTAAGAGGAAAAAAATGGCCCATGAAAAAAATCACGATTACCATATTCTAAATCCGAGTTTGTGGCCGTTTTTAAGTGCTCTTGGGGCGTTCATCCTTCTCTTTGGAAGTGTGCTGTTCATGCATGGGGGTAGTGTTTTAATAGCAGCACTGGGTCTTCTAGTGGTTTTATACTGTATGTTCGCTTGGTGGTCAGATGTAGTTTTTGAAAGCAAGGACGGTGACCATACACCAGTGGTCCAGATAGGTTTGAGATATGGTGTGATCATGTTTATAACATCAGAAGTTATGTTCTTTCTTGCTTGGTTTTGGACTTTTTTTAAACATGCTCTTTATCCTATGGAGGCGGTTGGAGGCGTTTGGCCGCCGACTGGAATTGAGACCTTTGATCCTTGGCATCTTCCTTTAATAAACACATTGATTTTACTCTGTTCAGGTGCAGCAGCAACATGGGCCCACCACGCGATTGCGCATGAAAATGATAGGAAAGGTTTGGAAAATGGCTTGATTCTGGCAATTGGACTGGGCGCTCTCTTCACTGTATTTCAAATATATGAATATACGCATGCTTCGTTCTCCTTTTCAGGGAACATCTATGGGGCTAGTTTCTTCATGGCCACTGGCTTTCATGGGTTCCACGTTCTCATTGGAACTATCTTTCTGCTTGTTTGTTTGATAAGAGCAAAAAAGGGTCATTTCTCGCCTGAGAAGCATATTGGTTTTGAAGCTGCAGCCTGGTATTGGCATTTCGTTGATGTTGTTTGGCTATTCCTATTTGCTGCAATTTACATTTGGGGTGCTTAAGCGATCTCAAAATTTTTTTCTAAATGAATAGAAAGTGGCTTTTTGTTGTTTTTGTAGCTGTACCTGGGCTATTGATATTGTTGTCTTTGGGAGTTTGGCAAACGAAACGACTTGCTTGGAAGGAAGGCCTATTAAAAAGTATTAGTTATAATTTGAGTAGTGAGCCGTCAATGTTACCAATGGAGTTAAAGAAGTCAGAACATAACTATAAAATGGTAGAGGTTGAAGGCTTATTAGAGCCAAGACGAATTTTTATTCTTACTCCAGTGAAAGGATCTGGAGCAGGTTTTAGAGTTGTTTCCCCCTTAAAATTAAAGGATGGTAGTAAAATTCTATTAGATAGAGGCGTTATAAAGGAACAAGATAAGGACCGTTTAGAAACCCTCGGACAACAGAATTTAGTAATAGGATATCTATTTTGGCCGAACGAGACAGATTATTTCACCCCGGATCCAAACCTTAAGCGTAATATATGGTTTTCTCGAGATTTAGAAAAAATGGCCAGCTTTCTTGAAACCCAACCAATATTGGTAGTTGCGACAGAAAATAGACTCGACCCAAGTTTAAAGATGCAAGATCCGACTAGAGATATACCAAACAATCACCTTCAATATGCAATTACCTGGTTTATGATGTCTATTTTATGGTTTGGTATGAGTGCGTACTTCGTATATAAAATGATAAAAAAAAAGAAAATTGAGTAATGCTGTACTATTCGACTAGAGGACTAGATGATTCTAAAAACTTTAGTGAAGTTTTGCACTCGGGATTAGCCTGGGATGGAGGGTTATTTGTCCCAAAGTTCATTCCAAAGTTAAATCAGGAAATTTTAGATCAATGGAGACATCTTAGTTATGAAGAGCTTGCTTTAGAAATAATATCATTATTTTCTGGTGATTGCTTTAGTAGGGCAGAGCTTTATGAGATCGTGAATGAGTCTTACTCGGGGTTTCATCATGAGCTAAAAAGTCCCTTGATTAAATTAGACGACAATCATTATTTTCTCGAGTTATTTCACGGACCTACATTAGCATTTAAAGATTTTGCTATGCAAGTAATAGCAAAAATGTTTGCGAAGACACTGCAAAAGAGAAATCTAAAAATTAATATTGTAACCGCAACTTCTGGTGATACGGGCTCAGCTGCCGTCGAAGCCTTTAAAGATGTATCGAACGTCAATTTATACGTCCTCTATCCGCATGAAAGAATTTCTCAAATACAAAGAATGCAAATGACTACCGCAAACGCCAAGAATGTTAAAGTATTTGCTGTGCAAGGAACTTTTGATGATTGTCAGTCAATAGTAAAAAAGTTATTTGCAGACAAAGCATTTGCTGTTGATGTTAATTTATCTGGCGTAAATTCAATTAATTGGGCAAGAATTCTGGTTCAGATTATCTACTATTTCTCTGCTTTCTATCAGATGAAAGACCTTCCAAAGGGCAAACTGAGCTTTAGCGTTCCGACCGGTAATTTTGGAGATGCGTACGCTGGGTATCTTTCTAAAAAAATGGGCTTACCAATAGATAAGATTATTGTTGCAACAAACAAAAATGACATCTTGCACCGAGTTTTTAAAACTGGAGTTTATAGGAGTAATAGTGTTAGTAAGACGTTATCCCCTTCTATGGACATCCAAGTTGCTTCAAATTTTGAAAGACTGCTTTTTGATCTTTTCAGTCATGATACCAAGGAGGTTGTAAATCTAATGAAAAACTTGTCTAATGAAGGTCACTTTAATCTTGAGAAAAAAATACTATCCATGATTTCAAGGGATTTTGATAGTGGTGCGGTAACAGACAATGATACGATTGAAACAATAAATCGTTTTTTTAACATGAGAAAGATAATCTTGTGTCCTCATAGTGCCATTGGCGTGAGGGTAGGCAAAAACTTCGTCGATGCAGGAGAAACAGTTGTTTCACTTGGTACTGCACACCCAGCAAAATTTAAAGAGACTGTAGAGAGAGCATTAGATATGAGCATACCTGTGCCTCCCTCTCTTAAAGATGTTATGCAAAAGAAAGAGAATGTAAAAGTGATACCTCCAAGCAAGGAACAAGTGGCAGATGAAATAAGAAAAAGCTATTTGAGAGCCGATTGAGTGTTTAGAAAGTTAGACCTTAGGAATGATTTTTGGTAAACCCGAACTTATATTGAAAACAAAGAAGGTAGAATTAAGAGCGCCGCACTACAGCGATTTCGACCAGTGGCGTTCTCTTAGAGACGATAGTAAAACATTTTTAGAGCTATGGGAGCCTAAAAGAGGTAGTGAGTTTTTCAAGCGTAATGCTTTTAATAATCGAGTTAGGTGGGCAAGAAAAAGTTCTAAGGCTGGTCAAGCATATCAATTTTTCATTTTTGATAAATTTGAGACTTTGCTAGGATCAATTACTATCGAGAACATTAGAAAGGGGCCTTCTAATGCTGCTACCTTGGGTTATTGGCTGGGCAAGAAACACACAGGCAAAGGTTTTATGAAAGAAGCAATTTTGGCCATTATTGACTTTTGTTTCAATAAATTAAATATATCCAGATTGGAAGCTGCTACATTGCCAGAAAATGGAGCTTCTCGAGGGTTGCTAGAAAAGGTTGGTTTTAAGTATGAGGGAGTGGGGCAAAGCTATCTACAAATAAATGGTCGTTGGAGAAATCATATTTTATATGGCTTACTGAGAAATGACAGAAGAGGCCAAGTTAAGGAGAGTTGAAAAGTTGAGGAAAGAAAAAGATTACAATGAGTTTATTAGAAATATTAGAAAGACTTTTCCTGAGAGCATTATTACTGATATTTCTTGCTCCTATCTTTCTGAACCGCGGGGTGTATATAAAAACAAATCGCTTCACGTAATAAAACCTAGATCTACTAAAGAGGTCTCTGAATGTTTGAAACTAGCTAACAAATATAAAATTGGTGTTGTGCCTTGGAGTGGGGGCACCGGACTGGTAGGAGGCCAAATTGCTCCAGAAAAATATTATGTGACCTTATCTATGGAAAGGATGAATAAGATTAAGAATTTTTCCACTGTTAATCAATCGATAGAGGTTGAAGCTGGGGTGATTTTGGAGGCAGTTCACGAATTTGTGGAAAAGAAAAATTTTATATTTCCTTTATCAATGGCGTCAAAGGGTTCATGTTGTATAGGAGGAAATTTAGCTACAAATGCTGGAGGAATAGGAGTTTTAAAATATGGGAATGCAAGAGATCTTTGCTTAGGACTAGAAGTAGTATTAGCTGATGGCACTATTATCGATGATATAAAGACACTCAAAAAGGATAACTCTGGGTACGATCTAAAAAACCTGTTTATAGGATCTGAAGGATCCTTAGGTATAATCACCAGAGCAGTCTTAAGACTTTACCCCACTCCATCTAATAAAATTGTAACGTTTTTTGGAGTACGAAATTTTAATTCAGCACTAGAAAGCTATTTAGAAATATCAAAGAGGTTTGGGCAATTTTTACAAGCGTTTGAGTTAATTAGCGGGGTAGGACTTCAGTTCCTTGAAGAAACAAAAATGTTGCAAACATTAGTTCAAAGAAACAAATCAGAATGGCATGTCCTAATGGAATTAGGATTCAATAATACTTCAATAGAACAAGACGTATATGAAGCCTTAGATGATCTTTATAATAAAAATATAATTTTTGATGTAGTTCTTGGCGATACAGAATCCAAATCAAAAAAATTGTGGAAAATGAGAGAAGATATACCTGAAGCTAATAGAAAGATCGGTGCAATCACATCTCATGATATTTCTTTGCCACTCGAAAATATGGAGAGATTTTTAAATAAAAGTCTCGTTGAAATAAAAGAAATAAATAGATTTTTTAGAGTAAATTGTTTCGGGCATATGGGAGATGGAAACTTACATTTTAATGTATTTCCTCCTTACAACGAAAGCAATTCAAGCTATATCAGTATGAAACCTAAATTGACTGAGATTATAAATAATAATTGCAAAAATTTAGGTGGATCATTTAGCGCAGAGCATGGAGTAGGCAGGTTAAAAGTTAAAGATTTAAAACAATATTGTGACCCAGGAAAATTCGATGTAATGTCTCTGATAAAGAACGCAATTGACCCGTTTGCTATTCTAAATCCCGGAGTAATTTTAAGGCAAGATACTCAAAAAAAATAAACTAAAGACTAATGAAAAGCAGTCATAATAATCTTAGATTATTACTAGAAACCAAAAAAGACCATATAGAGGTTGAAAGATTATTGGATCTAGTATTCACGCCTAGAAGAAAACTTCTTAGCTCATATCAGTTGAGGAGTTCAGCTAACAAAGTAAATAAGCTTTCTTACGTTATAAAAGACAATTTGAGTAATATTGTAGGCTCTATAAGGTTTTGGAACATAAAAATATATGGCCATAGTAGTAGAGGTCTTCTTCTGGGTCCTCTCGCGATCCATCCAATATACCAAAGTGAAGGTTTGGGCGAGAAATTAGTTTTAAATGGTATCGAGCAAGCGCAAGCCAACAACTGGGATTGGATCGTCTTAGTTGGGGATTTAGGGTACTACTCAAAGTTTGGTTTCAGTAAGGATCCAACACATGGTATCTCAATTGGTGACGGTTTTGATAATGAAAGACTACTAGGCTTAGATATAAACGATAGGTGTCTTGAGGAAGCAGTTGGTGGTTTAATTGAAGCCAATTAGGACTTTAAAGGCACAGAACTAGAGGTTTTGTAAACCGAAGGCATCATGAAGACTCCTTACAGCTAACTCCAAATACTTCCTTTCTATTAAAACGGAGAGCTTTATCTCTGAAGTTGAGATTACGTTGATATTGATGTTTTCTTCGGATAGCGTTTCAAACATTTTCTGGGCAACACCTGCATGTGTTTTCATTCCTATTCCAACGATAGAAACCTTTGCTAAATTCTTATTTTCAATAAGGCGTTCATAAGAGATTAAATTATTTTCTTTCGCTTTGGATATAGCTTTCTTTGCCTGATCTAAATCATCTACTGGACAGGAGAAGGTGATATTAGTTAAACCGGTTTCGGTACTACTCTGAACAATCATATCGATATTTACTCCGGAACTAGCTAACGGGCCAAAGATCTTTGCTGCCACACCAGGTTTGTCTTCTATGTTAGTTAGAGTTAATTGGGACTCATTTTTTTGGAAAGCTATTCCAGATACAATATTTTTCTCCATAATTTCCTCTTCATCACAGACAAGTGTTCCTGTTTCCTTCGAAAAACTGCTCAAAACCGTTATAGGTACTTTATGGCGCATTGCAAGTTCCACTGCGCGTGTCTGCAGCACGTTGGCTCCGAGAGAAGCCATTTCTAGCATTTCTTCAAATGAAATCTTTTTAAGCTTTGAAGCATTTCTTTTTATTCTTGGGTCTGTAGTATAAATACCTGAAACGTCTGTATATATATCGCATCTTTCCGCATCTATTGAAGCAGCTATTGCCACAGCTGATGTATCAGAGCCACCCCTTCCTAATGTTGTTATTCTTCTCGCTTTCTCTATCCCTTGGAACCCAGAAACTACTGCAACTTTAGTCCCTTCCATAAAGTTCCTCAGAAGTTGTTTCGTCTCAACCTCTTCAATTTTTGCGTTTGAATGAAAACTATCTGTTTTTAATGGAAGTTGCCACCCACGCCAACTTCTAGAAGAAATACCTACACTATTTAAGGCAATAGCTAATAGAGAAGAGGATACATCTTCACCAGTAGATATTAAAGAGTCATATTCAGGATCAACTAAGCTTCCAACTCCAACTTGTTTTGCTAAATCAACTAGTTTGTTAGTCTCTTTCGACATGGCAGAAACAACAGCAACTACATTCCATCCTCTTTCTACTTCATTAGAAATGATATCTCTTACAGCCCTTATTTTTTCCACATCCGCGACAGAAGTTCCGCCGAATTTCATTGTTAAAATTTTCATCGTATATCTTTAATTTGTTTTGTCGTCGCTCCATGGCAACGGAATGAAGGGGATGCCTTCCTCAGCTAGATCTCTGGCTTCATCTACAGTAGTCTTCCCAATTATTGGCTTTTCTTCTTTCTCTCCATAATGCATGGCTCTTGCTTCAGTAGAAAAACTTTCCCCAACGTCTGTTGCTGTTGTCTTTATCTTATGTTTCAAAGCTAGAATTTCTTTTTCAAGGGCGCTTTGTGCTGAAATTAGTGTTTCTTTCTTTTTTGCACTACCAGGAGCTATTCTTGGTGCCATTAGAGACTTTTGAACTTTTTTTGATGAGCATATAGCGCATTCAAGGTGCCCCTTTTTTTTTAAATTTTCAAATGTACTGCCGTCTGAAAACCAACTGTCAAACTGGTGGCCGTTTTCACAATTAAGAGTGTATCTAATCATTTGTAAATCTACCTATCAATTATTCTATTTCCCTTGAAACAATAAGATACTAGCATTTTAGCTTTCTTTTCTGCTTCTCCTTTGGGTTATTGGTTGAAAAGCTATAGATATGTGCGTTTTGCAATATGGTTTTCCTGGCTCAGATTCGTGCCCACAAAACCAAAAGGTGTCTGTTGCTGGATCGCCAATTGGCCACTTACAAGTTCTTTCAGTCAATTCCATGAGGGAGATTTTTTTTGATTTCATTTCCACCTTACGAAGATTTTTTATAGTCTCTTCGCTAAAATCTGAAACAACCTTAAGCTTGTTTTGATCTGAATGTTTTACTTTTCCTAATGAGGAAGCGGATTTTTCCGTTTCATCTACTTTCTCAGGGAATTCTATAGTCTCTCTAAGTTTTTGAGGTCTGCCTCTCTTTTTTATTTCATTATTTACTTTTGGTGGCCGACCTCTCTTTATACTTTTTGTCACTTTGGTAGAGCTAGATCCACTTTTCAAGGCATTTGTGTCTCTATTTGACAGCCCCAACCTGTGAACTTTTCCTATTACTGCATTTCTTGTTATGTCACCTAGTACCTTAGCGATTTCACTTGCGCTATTTCCTTCAAGCCACATTTTTTTTAGTATAGCTACGCGTTCGTCACTCCAGGCCATCATTCGCTCCAAAATTTATGGTGTAAAATTTCACAAAAAGAACGTATACAATGGTTTTCTTGATAAATAAAGAATAAGTTAAAAAATAATTATGAGACATAAATCAGAAAATATTAACCGTTTTTCGAATGTTTTAGGCTTATTAACACTGATCCTAAGAGAACAGAGACGTTTTACTTCTATTTGGACCCAAACACTTTTAGCCCCTATTGTTACTAGTGCACTCTTTATAGCGGTATTTTCATTCGTTTTTTCTGATCGAAATTCAGCATCACTATCCAATAATAATTATAGCTTGTTTATCGCTCCTGGTATTCTAATGATGGTCACAATTCAGAATTCTTTCACTAACACCTCTACGTCTATATTAGTTTCCAAAGTCAACGGCAACATCGTTGACACTCTAATGCCGTCTCTGTCTCCTTTAGAGTTGTCACTAGGATTTATGATAGGAGGTGTCCTTAGAGGCTTGTTCGTTGCAAGTGGCGTTTTGGTCGTCATATTTCCTTTTCTGGGTCTATTTCCATTTAATTTGTTCATATTATATTTTTACGTAATGATGGGAAGTATTACGTTTTCTCTTTTAGGTATACTAGTCGGAATATTTTGTAAGAAGTTTGACCAAATGAGTGCGGTTAATAATTTTATTATTGCCCCTTTATCTTTTCTTTCAGGAACGTTTTATTCTGTGAGTAAGCTTCCAGGACCCTTTGATGCAATATCATTCTTTAACCCTGTATTTTGGTTAATGGATGGAGTACGGTTCGGCGCACTAGGTGATGCGGAGTCAAATATTTTTTTTGGGTGTCTTGGTATTTTCTCAGTAAATCTAATTTTATTTTTAACTGTCTGGAAATGGTTTTCGACTGGATATTTTTTAAAAGATTAAGATCAATTAAGTTAAGGTTTAGAAAGGGAAGCTATGAATAAAATTGCAAATCGACCTAAAGAAACCTCACTGATGGGTAACTACAGCCGTTCCGATTTAGCTTTTGTCAGAGGCAAAGGTGTTTGGCTTTTTGATAGAAAAGGCAAAATGTTTTTAGATCTTGCTTCTGGGATAGCAGTAAATTCTTTAGGTCATAGCCACCCCAAGCTTGTAAAAGTATTGGCTGATCAGGGGTCAAAACTCTGGCACACGTCAAATTTATACACAGTGCCAAATCAAGAGAAATTGGCAAAACTTCTTACCAAGAACACTTTTGCAGAGAAAGTGTTCTTTACGAACTCAGGAGCAGAGAGTGTCGAGTGTGCAATTAAAATTGCCAGGAGGTTTTTTTTCTCAAAAGGCCAAGCATACAGAAATAGGATAATTTCTTTTGAAGGGTCTTTTCACGGAAGGACTATGGGTACAATCTCAGCTGCCGGTAGTAGAAAGCTAATGGAGGGATTTGGTCCAAAATTGCCTGGGTTTGACCTTATAAAAAAATTATCTCTTGATAGTGTTGAAAAAAAAATATCTAAGCGAACGTGTGCAATCCTTGTTGAGCCAATACTTGGAGAGGGAGGAATATTAACACTTTCCTGTGCGTTTTTAAAAGGACTTAAGGGCCTATGCAAAAAATATAATTTACTGCTTATTTTTGATGAGGTTCAATCCGGTATTGGCAGAACTGGTCATTTCTTAGCCCATGAAAACTGTGAGGTGACACCCGATATTGTGGCACTAGCAAAAGGTCTTGGAAATGGTTTTCCTATCGGAGCTTGTTTGGCAACAAATAGCGTTGCAGAGTGTATGGTTCCTGGAACGCATGGTTCAACTTACGGGGGCAATCCTTTGGGTTGTGCTGTAGCGTTAGAGACCATTAAACACATTCTTAAGCCAAAGTTTTTATCGGCAATTCGTGAAAAGGGTAACTTCTTTAAGGAAAAACTGAATAGCTTGCAATACTTGTTTCCTGAACAAATATTAGAGGTAAGGGGAAGAGGGTTAATGTTGGGGTTAAAATGTGTGGGCAAAAACGTTAATCTTATTGATATGTGTAGGAAAGAAAAGCTGTTGTTAGTTCCAGGAGGATCTAATACCTTAAGGATATTACCACCTCTAACTATTACATTTAAAGAAATAGAAGAAGCTACTAAAAGATTAAAGCGAGTTTTAATTCAAATGTCAGAATGATTATGAATAATTTTTTGAATCTAAATGAAATTACTCCAAAAAATCTTGAGACAATACTTCAGGATGCAAGTAAAGTAAAAAAGGCAACGCTATACGATGCTGCGTTGAACGAGAGTTACAGTAACTGTCTTAATAATACGATTACAGGTTTACTATTTGAAAAGCTATCTACCAGAACACGGCTCTCTTTTGAAGTGGCTGTATTGAAACTTGGTGGAAGGGTTTTGAATCTTCGTAAAGATGAAATACATTTCGGTCAGGGTGAAACGCTTCAAGATACTAGTGCGATGTTTTCCTTGTTTTTGGACGTTATGGTTCTTAGGCTATACGAAGAGGAAAAGTTATATGAATTTGCCAGATATTCAAACATTCCAATAATTAATGGTTTGACAAATGAATCACATCCTTGTCAAGTTCTGACTGATATATTCACATTTCAAGAAATTAGAGGAAAAATTACTGGAAAAAAAGTGGTTTGGTTGGGGGTTGCTAATAATGTATTCCAAAGCTTCTTACATGCAGCTGTAGCTTTTAAGTTTCATATTGTTTTCTCTGGACCTGCAAAGTTTGAGCCCAGTGAAAAAATGTTAGAATTTACAAAAAACAACAATTTCAATGTACTAACAATTCAACCAAATCCGATTGTCGCAGTTGAAAATGCAGACCTGATCGTTACGGACAAATGGGTATCTATGCATGATAATCAACTCTCAAAATCGGATCTAGATGATTTGGCAAACTTTAGAGTGACTAAAAAGCTATTGGATTGCGCCAAAACGGAGGTATTATTTATGCACTGTCTTCCAGCAGATAAAGGTCAAGAGGTAAGCCACGACATTTTTGAAGATATGAGGTGCATTACTTTACAGGAAGCGGAGAATAGAATGCATGTACAAAAAGCCATTCTTAGATGGTGTCTGGGTTTTTTGAAAGTTTAAAAAAAATTAAGTACTAAGATACCTAAAAGTGACGTTGTAGCCAGAAGTGCTAAAATATTATTGTTCAACAACTTTTTAAAATTTGCAAAGGTATTTTTCAAAGTGACACTATCTTTATCTTTGGGTAGCTTGGATAGGTTTAGGTTTTGCATTGAGGCCAATTTTAAAACCTCACTATTAGATGCTTTTTGTTCTTCTTCAAGCGCTATCAACTGCTTATTAAAGTAAGCGATCATTTCTCTTTGATGATTTTCAAGCTTATCGATGGCAACCTCAAGTTCCCTAAACGCATTGTTTTGGGCGTTTTGAAACTCATCCAAACGCTCTTTCACTAAGGAAGTAACATTCTGCCTTATTTCCTCAATCTGATTGCCTGATAGAAAACGTTCTCTAACATCTTGTATGCGGTCTTTGATAATGTTGTTTTCCATGTTAGATCTGCCTTGCTACACATTCTTATATTAATGTAATTATTGTTTATATGCAAAAATTGTGCAATTTTTCATAATTAAAAACTTTTTAATCTAATGGTGCCCGCTGCCGGACTTGAACCGGCACGACGTTTAAGTCGAGGGATTTTAAGTCCCTTGTGTCTACCAATTCCACCAAGCGGGCTCAGTAACGTTTATCATGCATACATTAGTATCATATACGTTTTGGCGTCAAGAGCTTTCAAATTCGGTGTTGCTTTTATTGCAAAATGAAATACATACATTTCGAACCGGTTAATTAGGGGTATCAAATATGGACTTTATCATCATCTACGTTGCTATGCTTACGATCTATGTTGGTATAGATTTCATATGGATTACATTGTTTATGCAACCTTACTTCACCGCAAATTTAGGACATCTTTTAAGAGAATCAGTTGGAACCAGCTTCTTAATAACTTATGGATCTATATTTTTCATATTCTATGTTTTAGGACTTTATTGGTTCGGAGTGAGAGCTGGTATTGGTTCAAACTCTGCTATGACCGCTACATTATCGGGAGGTTTTTTAGGTTTCTTAGCTTATGGAACCTATGGCTTAACTAATTATATTTTCTTTAAAGGTTACCCACTCTCGATTGCTCTTTTGGATATTACTTGGGGCTCACTGTTAGGCGGAGCCGTGTCCCTGTGTGGATATTTAATCTTTTTGCGCTTTTTCTACCAAAGCTAATATTTAAGCTCTTAAATCCCCGCAAATCGTTTTTCAAGATCTAGTGCGTGTTTATCCTCTATCTTTGTGAACAGATTTTCTATTGGTTTAAATTCCTCACCAGTCTCTACTTTTTCAAAAATTGAGTAGAAGTTTCCTTGGATAGAAGGCCATTGAAGTTTATCATTTGATTTTCCAAGACAATTTACTACCTTTAAAGCCGTTTCGGGAATGAACGGCTCCGAGATCTGGCTAAAGAAAAACATTAGATTGAAGCCAAATCTAATGACTTTTGCTGCCTCTGCCTCATTAGTTTTAATCATCATCCAAGGCTGGGAGCGTTGAAGGTACTCATTTCCTATCGACCAAATTTTCCTCAAATGTGATGCAGCTTTTCTTATTTCTATTTTAACCATTGCTTCATCATAGCTCCGAAAAATTTTCTCAATTTCTGATATCGTATTCAATTCTTCCTGAGCATATTGCGTACCACCGGGTATTGTTTTCCCGAATTTTGACAACGTAAACTTAGTTAATCGACTCACAAAGTTTCCTAAAACATCTGCTAAATCTTTGTTTATACAAGACTGAAAGCTCTTCCAAGTAAAATCTGCGTCTGAAGTCTCTGGGGCGTTTGAGAGCAACCACCATCGCCAGTAGTCTGAGGGAAATAAATCCAACGCCTGGTTCATAAATACACCTCTTTTTTGACTAGTAGAAAATTTTCCTCCTTCATAGGTTAACCAATTAAAACCTTTAATATAGTCAACTAATTTCCAAGATTGATTTGCACCTAGGAGCGTTGCTGGAAAAGAAAGAGTATGGAAAGGGATATTATCTTTAGCCATGAATTGAACATAATGGACGTCTTTCGCCCCATGATCAATTAGCCACCAGCTTTTCCAGTAGTCAGAATGCTTCTGTATGCTAGTCGCCCAGTCGACCGTCGCCGAGATATAGGCAATTGGAGCATCAAACCAAACGTAGAATACTTTGTTTTCCATTCCTTCCCATGGTCTGCCCTGTTTTTCAACGGGAATTCCCCATTTGAGATCTCGAGTAATGCTGCGGTCTTGCAAACCCTCTCCATCCACCAGCCATTTCTTTGCTATAGAAGTCGTTAAAATAGGCCAGTTTTCGTTTGACTCAATCCATGCTAATAGCTCTTCTTTAAGTTTACTTTGCATTAAATAAAGATGGCTTGTGTTTATAAGTTCCAAGTCTTTTGAGCCAGATAGAACAGAGCGAGGGTTGATAAGTTCACTAGCCTCCAGTTGCTTAGTACAATTTTCGCATTGATCTCCTCGAGCTCTCTCGTATGAGCACTCAGGGCAGGTTCCAATAACATATCTATCCGGAAGAAATCTTTTGTCATGTTTAGAATATAACTGTCTTTCTTCTACCCTTTTTAAAAGGCCATTTTTATCTAAATTTAATGCAAATAGTTTAGTGAGTTCGTGATTGCTGGGTGATGAAGAGCGTCCAAAAAAATCAAAAGATAGAAAAAATTGTTCCGATAGATCTTTTTGCACCTGCCACATTTCCCTACAATATGTTTCTGTGGTTTTTTGATCTTCAATAGCTGCTAGCTCGGCGGGAGTTCCGTGCTCATCAGTTGCGCAAATAAAGGCAACCTCATGACCTTTAGCTCTCATATATCTCGCATAAAGGTCAGCAGGAAGTTGGCTGCCAACTAAATTCCCTAAGTGCTTTATTCCATTTATGTAGGGTAGTGCTGATGTTATAAGAATTCTTTTCATGATATCATTTTTGTTTTTAGTTCAATTTTTTTTAAAGTACAAACATATATATGTCCAAAAAAAATCTTAGTAATTGGTAAATGGCAATAGCCAATAATAGTAGTTACATCTTGATTATAAGAGTTTTTTTAGTTAATGGTTGTTGATTATTCGCAGGGGTTTAGCTCAGTTGGTAGAGCATCGGTCTCCAAAACCGAGGGTCGTGGGTTCGAGTCCCTCAACCCCTGCCAGAGCTTCGCTTTTTTTACTTTGGCTCTTCAAATGCCACTTGAAATGTTCTTTGCTAGCATCTATAAAGGTTTACAAAAGAGAGTAATAGTGACAAACATTTTTAAATTTATACAACAAAGCCGTCAAGAGGCATCCAAAATCGTTTGGCCAAATCGCAGAGAAACAATAACAACTACGGTTATGGTCTTCATTATGGTAGCAATTCTAGCGACGTTCTTTTTTATTACGGACTCCATTATATCGTTTTTACTGAGGATTATATTGAGTCTAAGTTTTTAGATTTGTAATTTAATATAATTTTAAATATAACTGAGTTCGAAACAGTTGACCTCATTGATTTTTTTCATTAAAGGTTTCCAAAAAACAAGTGGGTAAGTCAAAATGGCTATGCGATGGTACTCGGTTAGCGTTTTCTCTAATTTTGAGAAAAAAGTTGCCGATAATATAAAAGAAATGGTTGCGCAAAAGAACCTTGAGAATGAGGTGTCAGAAGTTTTAGTGCCAACTGAAGAGGTATTAGAGATACGTAGGGGTAAGAAAGTTCAGAGGGAAAGAAGGTTTATGCCTGGATACGTGCTTGTAAAGATGGACATGAGTGAAGAAGTGTATCATGCCATTAAAGGAATAAATCGTGTTTCAGGGTTTTTAGGAGCAAACGGAAGGCCAACTCCACTGCCAGATGCGGAGGTTGCTAGAATAATTAACCAGGTTGAAGAGGGTGGAGACACGCCAAGGTCTCTCATAGCATTCGAAGTAGGTGAAAAAGTGAATGTTACAGATGGACCTTTTGAGGGTTTTGCAGGCACCGTAGAAGAAGTAGACGATATCAACTCCAGGCTGAAACTTACAGTGTCAATATTTGGAAGAGCGACCCCTGTAGAGTTAGAGTTCACCCAGGTTCAAAAGCAAAATTGATATCAAATTTAAGAAAGAGGAAAATAGGATATGGCAAAAAAAATAGAAGGCTACTTGAAGCTACAGATACCAGCGGGGAAAGCCAATCCATCACCACCTGTGGGACCAGCTCTTGGGCAAAGAGGATTAAATATTATGGAGTTTTGTAAAGCTTTTAACGCTAATACACAGGAAATGGAACCTGGCGCTCCCTGTCCAACAGTTATTACTTACTATGTGGACAAGTCGTTCTCTATGGATATAAAGACCCCCCCCGCTTCATTTTTTTTAAAAAAGGCATCTGGATTGAAAGCTGGGTCTTCAACGGCGGGTAAGGAAATGGTTGGGACCATTACAGCTAAACAAATTAGAGAGATTGCCGAATCAAAAATGAAGGATCTGAATGCAAATGATATTGATGGCGCAATGCAAATTATAATGGGTTCAGCCAGATCCATGGGTATTGAAGTTAAGGACTGAGGAGGGGATTAGTTAGAAATGGTAAAAACGGGAAAGAAATTTTTAAGTGCAAAAAAGTCATTCGAAGATAAAAATGATCTTAGCCTCGATGAGGCTGTGAACTTAGTCAAAAATAATGCGTCAGCGAAGTTCGACGAAACTGTAGATATAGCAATTAACCTGGGTGTAGATCCAAAACATGCTGATCAAATGGTTAGGGGGGTCTGTGCTCTACCTCATGGTAATGGAAAAGATGTTAGGGTAGCCGTGTTTGCTAAGGGTGAAAAAGCTGAGGAGGCTAAGAAAGCTGGAGCTGACATAGTTGGTGCTGAAGATTTAATGGAAACTATTCAAGGTGGGGCAATTGATTTTGATCGCTGCGTAGCAACGCCTGATATGATGGCTATTGTGGGCAGATTGGGAAAAGTGCTTGGTCCAAGAAATTTGATGCCAAACCCTAAAGTGGGCACTGTTACGATGGATATCGAAAAGGCCGTGAAGTCGGCCAAATCCGGAGAAGTTCAGTTTAAGGTAGAGAAATCTGGGGTCGTGCAAGCAGGGTTAGGAAAAGTATCATTTGACAAACAAAAAATTTCGGAAAATATTACAGCATTTATCGAATCAGTTAACAAGGCAAAACCCGCAGGAGCAAAAGGTTCATACATGAAAAGGATCTCTATTAGTTCCACTATGGGGCCAAGCGTTACTTTAGATAGTAGCCAATTTGTAAAC
>CACHJY010000015.1 GCA_902580265.1 uncultured Alphaproteobacteria bacterium | reverse complement strand
CTGCTCAATTGAAAACATTGATCCAATGGGAGTTCATACAGGCGATAGCATAACTGTAGCGCCCGCGATGACGCTCACTGATAAAGAGTTTCAGACAATGCGTAACAACTCTTTAGAAGTTTTAAAAGAAATCGGTGTTGAAACTGGAGGGTCTAATGTGCAGTGGGCAGTAAACCCACAAACTGGTGAAATGCTAATTATTGAAATGAATCCGAGGGTCTCTAGATCATCTGCTCTGGCGTCAAAAGCAACAGGCTTCCCAATAGCTAAAGTTGCTGCAAAACTAGCTATTGGCTACACACTTGATGAGTTGCAAAATGATATAACAAAAACTACCCCCGCGAGCTTCGAACCAACAATAGATTATGTTGTAACTAAAATACCTCGTTTCGCATTTGAAAAATTTCCGTCTGTGTCAAATGAACTTGGTACATCAATGAAATCAGTTGGAGAGGTTATGGCTATTGGAGCAACTTTCCAGGAAAGTATGCAAAAAGCTTTAAACTCTCTTGAAAATAATACTAATGGGCTTACCACTATAAATAGTGAAATGGATAAGCCTGGGCTTTACAAGAAACTATCGGCAAATACTCCTGACAAAATTTTTCATATAGGGCAGGCTTTTAGAATTGGCTTCACCCTCGACGACATTTATAAAATAACGCGAATCGACAAATGGTTTTTAAGTCAAATTGAAGAACTTATTCTATTTGAAAAAAGTATTTCAGACTCCGGGCCAGATATTCCTCAGGAGATGTTGATCGGGGCAAAGTCTAGGGGTTTTAGTGATGAAAGAATAGCTGAATTGTTGTCTACTTCTTTAGATAACATTCAATATAAGAGACAAAACTACGGTATATTTCCAGTTTATAAGCGAATTGATACCTGCGGTGGCGAGTTTCAGTCCGAAGCCGCGTACTTATACTCTACCTATGACTTGTCAACTTTTACCAGCCAAATATGTGAAGCTCAACCTTCCAATAGAGACAAAGTAATAATCCTTGGCAGTGGACCCAACAGAATTGGTCAAGGTATCGAATTTGATTACTGTTGCTGTCATGCTTCTTTCTCGCTTAGCGAAGAAGGCATTGAAACTATCATGGTTAATTGTAATCCCGAAACTGTCTCCACCGACTTTGATACTTCTGACAAACTTTACTTCGAACCTTTAAACCTAGAGTCCGTTATCAATATAATTGAAAAAGAAAAGAAAAGTGGGAATTTGACTGGTGTTATAGTGCAGTATGGAGGACAGACACCTCTCAAATTAGCTGATGATCTTGATGCAAAAGGTGTTAAAATTTTAGGAACAACATCCAAATCCATAAAAGTTTCAGAAGATCGAAAACTGTTCAAAGAAGTCATTGAGAAGTTAAATCTAAAACAACCCGAAAATACAACGGCAAGTAAAAAATCTAATGCAATAGAGGCTGCTGAGTATCTCAGTTATCCAATAATTGCTAGACCCTCATTTGTCATAGGGGGTCGCTCAATGGAAATAATTCATGACTCAATGCAATTAAAAAAATATTTAGACTCAGACATAGAAATTAGTAGTAAAACACCACTTTTGTTAGACAGTTATTTGGGTGCTGCGATAGAGGTCGATGTAGACTTAATTAGTGATGGAGAAGATTGTTTTGTTGCAGGTATCATGGAGCATATCGAAGAGGCGGGGGTTCATTCTGGAGACAGTGCTTGCTCCTTACCGCCACACTCTCTTGGGAAGAACATAATTGAGAAGATAGAGTTTCAATCTTCTCTCCTTGCCAAGGAATTAAACGTAGTGGGGCTAATGAATATTCAATTTGCAGTAAAAGATAACAATATATATGTATTAGAAGTAAACCCGCGGGCCAGCAGAACAATTCCGTTCATCTCTAAAACAACAGGAATACCAGTAGCTAATATAGCTGCAAAATTAATGATCGGTCAAAAGCTATCCAATTTATCTTTTCACAAAAAAGATTTGAATTATGTAGCCGTGAAGGAGGCTGTATTACCCTTCGATAGGCTACCTGGTAGTGATACAGTTTTAACCCCTGAAATGCGTTCAACCGGAGAAGTAATGGGTATTGCCAACAACTTTGAGGGAGCGTTTTTCAAATCACAGATTTCGGCCGGCATGCAGTTTCCTAAATCTGGCACGGTATTTCTATCAATTAGAAATGAAGATAAAACTAAAAAGATGGGAGACGCGTGTAAAATTCTTAAGAAGGTCGGGTTTAAAATTATCGCCACAAAGGGAACAAAATCCTTCTTAGATAAGGAGGGGGTTGGCAGTTCATTTGTAAAGAAAGTCTTTGAGGGACGGCCAAATATCGCGGATTTACTGAAAGATAAAAAAATAGATATTGTTATGAATACTACTGAGGGCAAACAATCGATTGAAGATAGCAAAGACATTCGAGCTTTGGCATTGAATAATAAGATTCCATACTATACTACCGCTCGAGGAATTATTGCTACTATACACAGCCTTAAGAAAAATATCGGTGGTAAGATATTAGTAAAGGCCATACAAGAATATCATTCACAGCTTATAACTGATTAATAACCTGTTTTTCATTAAAAAATGCTATTAAATTTTCTACTGCCAACAGTCCCATTTTTGTTCTTGTTTCATGGGTAGCCGAACCTATGTGAGGGTACAGAGTCACATTTGATAACCGCCTTAGTCTAAGAGGAACATTTGGTTCATTAAGGAAGACGTCTAGCCCAGCACCGGCAAGTTTTTTGTTTTCTAGCAAATCTATAAGTGCCATTTGGTCTATAACATCTCCCCTTGACGTATTTATTAAAAATGACGAGGATCTGATTTTCTGCATTCTGCTCTTAGAAATAAAGTTTTTATTTCCCTCATCGCTTGAAAGATGCAAGGAAATTACATCGCTCTCTTTCAACAAGGCATCTAAGTCAAAACGAACACTTGCCTCAAATGTAAGTTCCTTCACAGGGGAGCGGTTATAGTAAAGGACTTTCATACCAAATACCTCATGAACACGTTTTGCAAAAGCTTTACCAATTCTTCCCATTCCTACAATTCCAAGAACTTTTCCTCGAACATCTACTCCCAGATTCTCTGTTAACGAAAACCCTTTCCACTCACCCTGTCGCAATATTTTTTCTAATAGGAATGCGTTTCGTGTAACAGATAGAAGTAAAAGTGTAGCTACATCAACGGTAGCTTCCGTCAATACGTCGGGAGTATTTGTGATAATAACATTATTTTCCTTGGCTGATTTTAAATCTATATGATCTACGCCCACGCCGATATTTGCGATAATTTTCACTTTCTTCTTTGGAAGATCAAGAAGCTCATCTGTAATATTGTCAGTCACAGTACAGACTATACCGTCGGCATTTTCCATCGCTTTTCTTAATATATCTTTAGTAAAAACTTTATCTTCACGATTGAATGAAACTCGAAAATATTCTTTTAGCTTTGTCTCGACTTCTTCGGGTATATCTCTAGTGACAATTATTTTTGGTTTCATTTAACTGGTCTCTCTTAATGAACCCTACTACCAATGTCAGCTTTTTCTTCAGGTGCGATTAAAATTATATCACCACTCTTTTTGCCATCAACGCCAAGTACCAAGACTTCTGAGATAAACGGCCCAACTTGTTTAGGCTCGACATTTGTCACAGCTATTACCAACTTTCCTAGGAGCATCTGAGTTGTATAAAGAGATGTAATCTGAGCAGATGAAGTTTTAATCCCCAATGCGTCCCCAAAATTTATCCATAGTTTGTATGCTGGTTTTTTTGCTTCCTTAAAAATTTCAGCTTTAACGATCTCTCCCACTCTCAATTCTGTTTCAAAAAAATCCGGCATTCCTAAAAGTAACAAAATTTCAGATTTAAAGCATTAACTAAAAGTTTAAACTTTACTTAATTCTTTTGACCTTTGCGCCGCTGCTTTTATTGCCGTTGAGAAAATTTTTGGCAGACCATTGGCCTTATTCATCATTACGGTCAATGCCTCATGGGTCGTTCCACCAGGACTGGTCACGTTTTCCCTTAATTTTTGGGGCTCCAATGATGAATTGACTATTAAGCTTCCAGCACCATCGATTGTATGCTTTACTAATTTAAAAGCTTCATCGTAAGAAAGACCCAAGTTAATACCAACCTCTGTCATCAACTCAGCAATTAGAAAAATGTAGGCCGGGCCCGAACCTGAAATTGCTGTAACAGCATCAAATTTACTCTCTTCAGAAAATTTTACTGTTTCCCCAAAGGCCTCTAATAATATAGCCAAATTCTTTGACTGCTTCGGTTCAACCCTTTCATTCTCTTTAACCGCTGTAACCCCTTTTAGTATCTCTGCAGGTAAGTTAGGCATTATCCTTACAATTGACTCGTCTTTGCCAATAATACCTTCTAGTCTATTTATTTTAATCCCTGCAAGCATTGAAACAAAAGTAACGTTTTTTTTGGAAAGCGTCTTAAGCTCTAATTTAATTTCATCAAGAGACTGAGGTTTTACGCCTATAAAGCAATAATCAAATGATAAATCCGCTTTGGTATTTATATTCAGCCCTTGTTTCTTTTTTTCAAGTAGCCACTCAGAGGGTTTGGGATCGTCCACGTAAATATTTTGGGGAGATATTGATTTTTTTAACCATGCATCCAAAATTGCAGACGCCATTTTACCACAACCAATAATTTTAATTCGTTTATTAATTTTCTTTTCTGCAGTCACTTATATTTACCTAAGCGTGACCTGCTATTTTTCCAAAAGCTGCCGACATAGCATCTTTTGGCATTACTTCTCCCCAGCAGCTCTTTTGGAAGGTCGGATAAAACTTTTCAGTTATTTCAACAGAAGATTTTATCCAATCTCTAAGCTCTGTATTGGAAATAATTAATTCGTCCGAAAATAATATGTTCGTGTTATAATTCATTACTTGTTCGCCATTGTCATAGGTAAAGCTACCATCTACATCACTACTATTAACTAAATTGATAGTTTCATAGAGCTTTACTAGCTTTTTTCTTGGTGGCATCATTTCAAATGTACAAATCGTCTTAAAGAGGTTTCGTGATACATTCCAGCTAGCAGTGACAGTGTACTTTTTCCAACCCCCATCTATCCTAACGATTATCTCATTATCGTCTTCTCTAGCGAATTCCCAATTTTCTTCATGCGCTATTAGTTCCAGGGCATCTATTGGATGCGTTTCATCTAAAAATATAATTGACGTTGCTCGTGTCATAGGGTTACTGCTCCTCTTTTTTTGTCAGTATACCCACAAAATTTAGAAATCTCTACTACAATTAGAAATTTTTGCCTCATATGCACTATATCTTGTGAATATTAGCTTTTCAAATTCTTCTTTCTTTTTGCGGAAGGTTTACTTTTATTCCTTAATTCTTCCACACTTAGCTTAAGTGCTTCAAACTCTTCTCTTGTTACAAAATCTCTGTCAGCCAACCAGCCATCTAACCAGGTCTTGAAAACATTTTCTGCTTCATTTTTAGCCGAATGTGCTGCGCCAAATGCATCCGTCATTACTTTAGATAAATTATCAATAAATGGGTTTTTAAATTGCATCGATTCTCCTTTAATTTTTTATATTTTAACGCTAAACAGAAATATAATTGGAAATTTAATTTTTTGGAGGAAAAAATATTTCAATATCCGAATATAAGTGAGACCGCCTTTTCTATAAATCTATTAGGGTTGCATCTAAACGTTCAATGGTATGGTTTATCTTATATAGCCGGTATACTTTTAGCTTGGTTTTTTATGGTAAAGCTCGTACGAAATAAAGACCTATGGTTTGCCGGCAAAAGTATTATCGAAAGAACCGAGGTAGATGATCTAATAACCTATATGATTTTGGGAATCATTGTGGGTGGTCGGTTGGGGTATTGCTTATTCTACGCACCTGGATATTATTTTGATAATCCCATTAGAACTATATATATATGGGAAGGCGGCATGTCATTTCACGGGGGCTTTTTAGGAGTATTAATATCTGGCATTCTATTTGGCGTAAGAAAAAAGCTTAGCTTGTTTTCCTTAGGTGATTTGATTGCATTTGCTTCCCCTCCAGGATTGTTTTTTGGCAGAATTGCAAATTTTATTAATGGCGAGCTCTGGGGGAAACCAACAACCTCAACATTTGGAATCCAGTTTACAAAAGGTCAGGGGCAATTTTGTCCAAGCTCAAATGAAATTCCCTGCTTCAGGCATCCCTCACAATTGTATGAAGCGTTCTTTGAGGGTATTGTTTTAATGCTGATTTTTTATTATCTTGTTTTTTTCTACAAAGCACTTAAAAAACCAGGGATCATCTTTGGCTCTTTTTTGCTCGGATATGGTGTTATAAGGTTTTCAATTGAATTTCTAAGAGAGCCAGACGCTTTTTTTATCACAAATGAAAATCCATACGGATATGTAGTGGAGCTTTTCCCAGGTATAGGAGTATCAATGGGACAACTTCTTACAGTTCCGATGATTATTTTTGGACTTTTAATGATTCTTCTGGTGACCAAGAGCAATCTTGATGCAAATTGAAAAAAAGATAAAAGATTTAATTGAAAAAAGTGGTCCTATAAGCCTATCAAGATATATGGAAATATGCTTGTGGGATGATGAAAATGGATATTACACTTCAAATCAAGTATTAGGCAGAAATGGTGACTTCATCACCTCTCCAGAGATATCTCAAACATTTGGTGAGCTTATAGGACTGTGGGCATTGAGTTTTTATCAGCAATTCATAAATAAAAAACGCTTATGTATAACAGAGCTTGGATCTGGGAGAGGAACACTGCTAAAAGATGCCATTAGGACTATTTGTAGGGTTACCAATAATAAAATAGACCTTGACATAACAATTTTGGAAAAATCGGAGAGACTAAAAACTCTGCAAAAAGAAAATCTCAAAAATAAAAATGTAAAGTGGATATCAGATATCAAATGCTTGAGTTTAGAGCCACAGATAATTATTGCAAATGAATTTTTTGATGCCCTTCCTATAAACCAATACGTGAGAAGTAACGAGGGCTGGCATGAAAAAAAAGTAACAACAAAAAATGGTAAACTCTGTTTCACTCTAGATAATAAAATCTGGGTACCTAGTGACAGTGTTTTTTCAGATTTCAAGATAGGGGATACACTGGAGTACTCTGAGCAAACTATCTCGATTTTTTCAAATATTTGCAATCATTTAATTCAATATGATGGTGTTTTGCTAGTGGTCGATTATGGAAACATTTCAGGTATCGGGGATACCCTTCAAGCCGTAAACAAACATAAATTTAAAAGCATTTTGGAAAAACCAGGGCAAAGCGATTTAAGTTCACACGTTAATTTCAAGCTCCTGAAAGAAATGGCTAGGAAGAAAAATTTATATGTTTCGCCGGTTAGAGAACAACAAAAATTTCTGCTCGAACTTGGAATAAAGGAACGTTTAAAAAGCTTAACCAAAAATGTCAGCTCAGCCATAGCAGAAACAGTCGACTCCGAAGTAAAGAGACTAATTGATCCTGGTGAAATGGGTTCCCTTTTTAAAGTTATTGCAATAACAAAAACCAAAAAACATCTACAAGGCCTGAGCTGATATGGTTAAAATGTTCAAAAGTAAAAACTTGAAATCTGTAAAGCATGGTTTTTTTGGTAGATCTGGTGGAGTCTCCACAGGCATATACTCAAGTTTGAACATGTCAGAAAAAACAACCGATAGCAAAGCCAATATTTATGCAAATAGGTCGTTGGTCATGGATGAGCTTAATATTTCAAGTCAAAAAGTCTTCTTTCCAAACCAACAGCATACAAGCAATGTAATATTTATTGATAAAAACACTGACTTTGACCAAGTAAGTCGGAAGCCAGTAGATGCTGTCATAACCAATTTAAAAGGTATTGGGGTAGGAATTCTAACTGCTGATTGCTCTCCAATTTTGGCTCATGATAGTGAAAGCGGATTCATATTGGCTATTCATGCAGGTTGGAAAGGGGCTCTGGCCGGAATCTGTGAAAATGCTTTGAATTCTCTTAAAGATCTTGGCGTTGATATAGAGAACATTTCAGTAGCAATTGGTCCAACAATTTCTACCAAATGCTATGAAGTAAAATTAGATTTTGTTGAAGGCTTTATAAAGACCGATCCATATTTCGAAAACTTTTTTCTCAAAAAAGATAGTAATTATTTTTTCGATCTTACTTTATTTATTGAAAGTCGATTTAATCTTTTTGGAGTTTATGATATAAATAATCTTAGTTTGTGTACTTACGAAAACCCTGAATTATTTTTTTCAAATAGAAGGGCCTATCATAAATCCGAGAAAGACTTCGGTAGAATGGCTTCAATAATTAGTTTGTAACCTATCAAAAAGCATTGAGGTTTATATGTCTCCAAAAAAAACTAAACTTTTAATAATCGGTTCAGGTCCAGCAGGCTATACGGCCGCTGTATATGCTTCGCGCGCTATGTTATCACCAATCCTCTTTCAGGGAATACAGCCAGGTGGGCAACTCACAATAACTACAGAGGTTGAAAATTGGCCCGGAGAGAAAGAAATACTTGGACCAGACTTAATGAAAAATATGGAAGATCATGCGCGTAATCTGGGATGCGAAATAATTTCCCAACATATTTCAAAAGTAGATCTTACAGCTCGACCCTTCTTTGTTGAAACGGATAGTGGCACACAATATTTCACGGAGTCAGTAATTTTAGCAACGGGAGCACAAGCAAATTGGCTTGGACTGGATAATGAAGAAAAATATAAAGGTTTTGGAGTTTCGGCGTGTGCAACCTGTGACGGTTTTTTCTATAAAGACAAAATAGTTGTGGTAATAGGAGGAGGAAATATGGCTGTTGAAGAGGCAATTTTCCTAACAAAGTTTGCTTCTAAAGTTTATTTGATTCATAGAAGAGATAAATTAAGGGCCGAAAAAATCCTACAAAAACGTCTCTTTGAAAATAAAAAAATAGAAATCATATGGAATAAGCAAGTAACGGACGTATTTGGAGAAGATAATCCTTTAGAAGTAACTGGAATTCAGATAAAAGACACTTTAAGCAAAGAATTATCTCAAATCAATTGTTCAGGAGTATTCGTAGCAATTGGACACTCTCCCTCTTCAGACCTTATAAGAAACCAACTTAAGACTTTTGATAGCGGCTATGTGTATACTGTTCCAGGAACTACAAAAACTTCTATTCCTGGAGTATTTGCTGCAGGAGATTTAGTGGATAATGTCTATAGGCAAGCAGTAACTTCGGCCGCGATGGGATGCATGGCCGCTTTAGATGCTGAGAAATATCTAAGTGAGATCAATAATGGGAATTAAAAAAAACACCCAAGTATCCGTAGTAATGGGAAGTCAATCAGATTGGCTGACCATGAAGGTGGCATGCGATTTATTGGAACAGCTTGATGTTTCTTTCGAAAAAAAAATTGTGTCAGCTCATAGAACTCCAGACAGATTGTACGAGTACGCTAATTCGCTAAGGAAACGAAAAATAAAAGTTGTAATTGCTGGCGCTGGAGGCGCAGCACATTTACCGGGAATGATAGCCTCAAAAACTGATATCCCTGTAATTGGAGTACCTATAAACGCGACGGACCTTAGAGGAGTTGACAGTCTTTATTCAATAGTACAGATGCCGAGAGGTTACCCAGTTGCGACTATGGCAATTGGCTCACCGGGCTCCTTCAATGCTGCCATATTTGCAATACAGGTGTTAGCAATTTCAGATAAGGTCATGAGCCAGAAAATTCAAGATTGGCGTGTTGATACGACAAACCGGGTAAAAGATGAGCCCGAATAGGACTATCGGAATTCTTGGTGGAGGGCAATTAGCAAAAATGCTTGCCACAGCTGCAGCCGACTTAGGTTTTAATATAAATATATACTGTCCCGATAAAGATTGTCCTGCGGCACAAGTGGCTAATAAAATGGTATCGGGTAACTATGATGACAAAGAAAATCTAGTCACATTTGCAAAAAATGTAGACGTACTAACCTATGAATTTGAAAACATAGACACAAAAGCATTAGAAGAATTAGAGAAGTTCGTGGACATAAGACCTTCTGTAAGAGCTCTTAAAATCTCTCAGGATCGCTACACCGAAAAAAGTTATCTTAATTCGCTAGGGATTAAAACATCACAATTTTATACGATTAACAACGTTTCTGATATTGAAAAACTATTTATTAAACAAAATAAACCCATGCTTATAAAGACACGCAGGCTAGGTTACGATGGTAAGGGACAAGTTTTAATCAAAACTCAAGATGATATTAAAGAACATTTTCATACAAATAAACTTTCTCCATCCATAGCCGAGGAAGTAATTAGTTTTGATAGGGAATTATCCGTAATAATAGTCCGGGATAAAGAGGGAAATATTAAGACTTTTGAGCCAGGAGAAAATATACATGAACATGGCATTCTAATAACTACGGTTTTGCCCTCTGCAATGGGTGAAGCGCTTAAAAATGACGCTATTATGATTGCAAAAAAAATAGTGGACGATCTAGGCTATATCGGAGTTATGGGAGTGGAATTTTTTTTAAAAGAACATGAACTTTATGTAAACGAAATCGCGCCGAGGGTACACAACTCTGGGCATTGGACAATGGATGGTAGCTACTCCAGTCAGTTCCAGCAACACATCAGGGCGATTATGGATTTGCCTCTACTATCAACCGAGAGGCATTCCGATATTGAGATGTATAACTTAATTGGAAAAGTGACTAGCAATCTTTTAAACAATGAGTTAGCAAAAGTTTATATCTATGGAAAGAGAGATCTTCGTCCTGGAAGAAAAATGGGTCACGTTAACTTAATAAAAAAAAAGGGAAGTTAAACTCCCCTTTTTAGAAATTATACGTTTTAACGCTTACATCATTCCACCCATGCCGCCCATGCCGCCCATGCCGCCCATGTCGGGCATCGCTGGAGCCGCTGACTTCGGCTCTGGTTTATCGGCAACCATCGCTTCAGTGGTTATTAGAAGCCCTGCTACTGATGAAGCATCTTCAAGAGCAGTACGAACGACCTTTGCGGGGTCTATTACACCAAATTTGAACATATCACCGTACTGTTCGGTTTGCGCATTAAATCCGTGTGACATATCGGAGGACTCTCGTATTTTTCCTGCAACAACAGATCCATCCACGCCGGCATTTTCTGCTATTTGCCGTAAAGGCGCTTCTAAGGCTCTAGTGACGATCTTTACGCCAGCTTCCTGATCAGGATTTTCTGTCTTCACTTTATCAAGCTTCTTTGCAGCCTGTACTAACGCAGTGCCTCCACCTACAATCACACCTTCTTGTACAGCCGCTCTAGTTGCGTTAAGAGCATCATCTACTCTATCTTTTCTCTCTTTCACTTCAACCTCGGTAGCACCTCCTACTCTGATTACTGCAACGCCTCCTGCAAGCTTTGCTAGTCTCTCTTGAAGCTTTTCTTTGTCATAATCAGATGTAGTTTCTTCAATCTGAGCTTTTATCTGAGCTACTCTTGCTTCAATCTCAGACTTATCACCTGCCCCATCCACTATGGTAGTGTCGTCCTTATTAATTGAGATTTTTTTCGCAGTGCCAAGCATATCCATCGTCACATTTTCTAACTTCATCCCTAAATCTTCTGATATCAACTGGCCGCCTGTCAATATTGCAATATCTTGCAGCATAGCCTTCCTTCTGTCGCCAAAACCTGGAGCTTTAACAGCGGCGATCTTCAAACCACCTCTAAGCTTGTTTACAACCAGAGTTGCTAAAGCTTCGCCCTCTACGTCTTCTGCAATTATCAGTAAGGGCTTTCCTGACTGGATCACGGTTTCAAGAAGCGGCACCATTGGTTGAAGGGAGGACAGTTTTTTCTCATGTAGCAGCACCAAGCAATCTTCCAACTCTGTTATCATCTTGTCTGCGTTTGTTATGAAATATGGTGAGAGATAACCTCTATCAAACTGCATTCCTTCAACGACGTCAGTTTCTGTTTCAAGGCCCTTATTTTCTTCGACAGTTATAACACCTTCATTTCCCACTTTTTGCATTGCATCCGCTATTTGCTCGCCTATCTCTGCTTCACCATTAGCTGAAATAGTACCCACTTGAGCAACCTCGGCAGAGTCTTTAACTGGCCTTGACATACCTTTAATTTCTTCAACTACTTTTGTTACAGCTGCATCTATGCCTCTTTTGAGGTCCATAGGATTCATACCTGCCGCGACTGATTTAAGGCCTTCTCTGACAATTGCTTGAGATAAGATCGTTGCAGTTGTTGTTCCATCACCAGCGGTGTCGTTAGTTTTTGATGCAACTTCCTTTACCATTTGAGCTCCCATGTTCTCGAATTTATCTTCGAGCTCGATTTCCTTGGCAACCGTAACTCCATCTTTTGTAATTCTTGGAGCACCAAAAGACTTGTCTAAAACAACATTTCTTCCCTTTGGTCCAAGCGTTACTTTCACTGCATTAGCGAGTATATCTACGCCCTTTAACATTCTTGTACGTGCATCTATTTCAAATTTTACTTCTTTTGCTGCCATTTTTTGGCTCCTCAATTTGTGTTGTTAAAAATTCTTAGGAAATTATACCCAATATATCACTTTCTTTCATGATGAGTAGCTCCTCATCATTGATTTTTACTTCAGTTCCAGACCATTTACCGAACAATATCTTATCGCCTGCTTTTAATTCCATTGGAATCAACTTACCTGCATCATCTCTAGCACCAGCTCCAACTGAAACAACCTCACCTTCTGCAGGTTTCTCTTGTGCAGAGTCAGGAATTATCAGTCCGCCAGATGTTTTATCTTCACTATCAACTCTACGGACCACAACACGGTCATGCAAAGGTTTAAAAGCCATTAAGAATCTCCTCATATAAAAATATAAATCAAAGGTTATAGTCTCCACGGAAGAGACTTCCTTGCCTAGCGCTTTTATTTATGCAAGTTTTCGTGGTTGTCAATATCTCTCATCATTTTTTTTTTATTTTTTCAGAAATTTTATGTAATTGTGGTTCTTGCATTTTTTATTTTTATATTTTATCACCTTCGGAAAAGAAACTTGAAATTAATTCGGGTGTTTAATTCCTTTGACCAATATAATCACAACCTTTTCCGAGATATCCGGCAAATACACAACATTAATTTGCGACTTATGGGGTTGTTTGCATAACGGTGTAAAAAGTTTTCCGGAAGCTCTTAGGGCTCTCGAGGATTTCAAGGCCTCAAATGGCAAGGTGGTATTGGTAACAAATGCGCCTAGACCAATAGCAAACGTTAAGTATCAGATAGCAAGTCTTGGCATCAAAGACACTTATTATGACATGCTTTTAACATCTGGTGAACTTACTTCTAATTATATTAATAAAGTTTGCGAAGATAAGTTAAATATTTTTCACATTGGAGGAAAACGACATCACAGTATTTACAAAGATATGATCGATGAAAAAAAGATCTCAATTGAGTTAGAAAATATTGCTCACGCAGATTTAATTGTTTGCACTGAACCATTTGATCCATCAAGAGATCAACTCTCTGATTACAAAAATACACTTAATCTTGGGATAGATAAAGAATTGACACTTTTGTGTGCGAACCCTGATTTGATAGTCGATGTCGGTGAGACAAGAGAAATGTGTGCTGGTTCACTCGCATTAATGTATGAAAATATGGGAGGAAAAGTAATTTATTTCGGGAAGCCACATAATAATATATATCAAGAGGTATATTCTTTTTTAAAAAAAGTTAGTAAATCCAAAGAGGAGTCAATTCTATGTATAGGGGACGGACTTAACACAGATATTAGAGGTGCTAACAATGAAAAACTTGACTCACTTCTTGTAGTTGGGGGCTTATTGAAAAAAAAGTATTTAATTAAAAATAGAAATAGCACCATCATCGACGAAAGAAGATTAATTCAAACCATAGAAGATAATCAAGTAAAAGTAGACTATGCCATCAAATTTTTCCAATAAAAGTGCACACCTAATTTTTTTATTCATTTAGCACGCCTCTCCACGCAAATATTATGAAAAACAGTATACGAAAAAGAACAATATGGTTAGAGGATCTGGAGATAGGAATGAGCCGAATGCTTGAACGTAAGATAACGCAGAATGATATCCTACTATTTTCAATAGTCTCTGGTGATCAAAACCCAGTGCACTTAGATGAAGAATACGCAAAGCAATCAATATTTGGAAGGCGCATCGCACATGGTATGCTCACTGCAAGCTTAATTTCAACAGTAATTGCAGAACAGTTACCTGGACATGGAACGGTCTATTTAAGTCAAACTCTTAAATTCATCAGACCAGTACTTCCTGGTCAATTAGTCAAAACAACAGTATTAGTAACCCATATAGAATACTCAAATCAACGAGTCACATTAGATTGTAAGTGTAAAGTAGATGAAAAAGTAGTATTAGAGGGAGAAGCTCTTGTCTTTGCCCCCAGAAGAAATTTTGACTAGGAAACAGAATGTTGATTTTTAGAAGCATAGATAATATTCCAAAAGATAAGAGAGGCTACTCTGTAGCTATAGGTAACTTTGACGGTATGCATTTGGGCCACCAGTCAGTTATTGAGATTGCAAGGGAAAGGAGTAATCACTCATCCGTAGGTGTGGTTACCTTTGAGCCGCACCCCAGACAATATTTTCAAAAAAATCAACCTGTTTTTAGGCTAATGAAATCAGAAACACGTAAAAGATTTTTGAACTCTTTTGGGATCCATGCTCTTTTTGAATTGCCCTTTGACTCCTCATTAGCAAACTTATCCCCAAAAGACTTCATAGAGACTGTACTTATAGAGAAACTAAATGTAAAAAATGTTGTGGTCGGTCCGGATTTTAGGTTTGGAAAGAATAGAGAGGGTTCTGTGAATTTACTGAAGCGCTACCAGGAAAAGAATAAGCTCGGCTTGCATATTGCTAATCCTTTTATGATTGAAGGTAAAGTTGTATCTTCAAGCGCATTAAGGCAAAAGCTAGCTGAAGGAGCCGTTATTGAGGTTACGAAAATGCTATCTCGTTATTACGAAGTTGAAGGGGTGGTGGAAAAGGGATTTCAGAGAGGCAGAAATCTCGGGTTTCCCACAATAAATATTGGATTAAAAAATACAATTGTCCCCAAGTATGGTGTTTATGCAGTATTCATTAAAATTTTATCCCATGATGAGGAAAGAACTTTAAAGGGAGCAGCATCAATAGGGTCAAGACCAACGTACGGAGACCATGAACCTAACATTGAGGTTTTCATATTTGATTTCGATGAAAATTTATATGGAGAAAATGTGTGTATTTCACTTGTTAGATTTATAAGACCTGAACTAAAGTTTAACTCTGAAAAAGAATTGATTTCACAAATGCAAGCAGATTGTGAGACTGTTAAAAATGTTCTAAATAATGAGTAATTTGAGAAAATTCTTCTGGGAAAGGTATTCTCTTGATCAATTTAATCAAGATGAATGGGAAGCTTTGTGTGATGGTTGCGCTAAGTGCTGTCTATTGAAAATAGTTGATAAGAAAAAAGTTTTTATCACAAACATATCCTGCTCAAAGCTTGATCTTGATAGCTGCAGGTGTAGTGATTACTCGAATAGAGAAAAAAATGTAAAAGACTGCTTAAAAATTACTAAAGACAATTTACACAAAAATTCCAAATTTCTTCCTTCCAGTTGTAGTTACAAATTGATAGGTGAAGGCAAACCTCTACCTCAATGGCATCATCTAATTAGTCAAGACAAAGATAGTGTCCATAGGATAAATCAATCAGTTCAAGATTACTGTGTTTCAGAAACTGCAGTCGAACAAGAAAATTTTGAAGACCATATTGTGGCAGAAATTACAGAAGAATAAAGATAAATAAACCTTAAAAAAGTTATAAAAAAGACGAAAGAAATGTTATCCTTTTTCTTTCATAAAAATAAAAAATGTATAGGATTATCCTATAGAAAAGAGTCGAACATAATGATCTCAAACGGCAAACTAAAAATCATATCTGGGAATTCCAATCTCTCACTAGCAAAAAGTATTTGCAAGAGAATTGGATTGTTGTTTGGTACAAAAGTAAAGCCCGTAAAGGCTCGTGTAGAGCGGTTTAGTGACCAGGAAGTTTTTGTAGAGGTTTTCGAGAATGTTCGTGGAGAAGATATGTTCATAGTTCAGTCAACTTCTAATCCTGCAAATGATAATCTAATGGAACTACTAATAATTTCCGATGCGCTTAAGAGATCCAGCGCAAGTAGAGTTACAGCAATAATCCCATATTTTGGGTATGCGAGACAGGATAGAAGGACAAAAGCCAGAACCCCTATCAGTGCAAAATTAGTAGCTAATTTGCTAGCTCAAGCAGGTATTAATAGAGTACTTACATTAGATTTGCACGCTGCCCAAATTCAGGGTTTCTTCGATATTCCAGTGGATAATCTCTATGCTTCACCTATATTCGCCATCGATATAAGACATAACTTTGCAAAAAATAAAGGCATCACAATAGTTTCACCCGACGTTGGAGGAGTATCACGTGCGAGAGAGCTCGCGGAAAAAATAGATGTCGATTTAGCAGTAGTGGATAAGAGAAGAAGTGCTCCCGGAGAGATCAACTCTATGACTATTATCGGGGAGGTTTCAGATAAAACCTGTATTCTAGTTGATGATATTTGTGATACAGCCGGCACTTTAATTAAATCTGCTGAACTTCTCATAGAAAAGGGAGCTAAAGAAGTTCATGCATATATTACTCATGGCGTTCTTTCCGGAAAAGCAATAGAAAGGATCACTAACTCCAACCTTAGCTCGATGGTTATAACTGATACCATTGAACCGACTGAAGTTGTGACGAAGTGCACTAAAATTCGTATAATTACTGCGGCGCCTCTTTTGGCTCATGCAATGTTGAATATATCTAATGAAAGCTCTGTCTCGTCGCTATTCAGTGAAGAGTCTTTGAAACCAATCTATGAAGGTCTTTATTCAAACTGAGACAAAAATCTAAGACAAAAATCGTCTTATGAAGATTAGAGAAATAAAGAATAAAAATCCAGCGAACAGAAACGGTGAACCTGGATTATAAAAAAATGAATCCTTAGAAGCCCCAATGCTAAAAATGTAGCTCATGGACATTGGACCAATAATAGAAGTAAATCCGACTATACTATTTAGAACCCCTTGTAGCAGACCTTGATCTTTTTCAGATATTTTATTTGACATAAAGGCTTTTAAAGTTGGATTTACCATCTCAGATAATGCTGCTACGGGTATTATGGCAAAAACCAGGATTTCCACCCGTATAAGACCAAATGAGACTAGTGCTATAATTCCACACGTTAAAGAAAAAAAAGTTAATTTTTGCGTTGAAAGATTATCAAAAAACTTCAAGCGAATTACAAATGCTTGAACAATAAACAGTAAGAATCCATAGCATGCTAGAGTAAAACCAATCATGCCTGCAGACCACCCAAACACTTCTCTTCCCCAAAAACTCCATATCGCCGGATAAACTGTATTTGCGAAAGCTATAAGAAAGAAGCAAAAAAACAATCCTTTAAATAGGCCTATTTTAAATATGTAATTTATGTTAAAAAACGGATTAAGTTTTTTAATTCTGAACCTATTTTCATTTCTTAACTTTAAAGTTTCTGGGAGTAGAAATAAGCAAAGAAAAAAGTTTAGAAAAGATAAAAGTGCGGATAGGAAAAATGGAGCTCTGACACTGATCTCTCCTATCAGCCCTCCTATAATTGGGCCCAATATAAAACCTAGGCCGAAAGCTGCTCCGATAATAGCGAAGTTCTTTTTTTTATCTTTGGTGTCTGAAATATCTGCCAAGTAGGCAGTACCCGTTGCTATAGTTCCTCCCGCTAGACCTCCAACTACTCTTCCAATAAATAGGATAAAAACGGTTTCAGCAAATCCCATCACCAAATAATCGACACCTAATAACAATGATCCTAAAAGTAATACAGGGCGTCTGCCAAAAATATCTGATAATGTCCCAATTGTCGGTGAAAAAACAAACTGCATAAACGCATATGATGAAGACAAAAGGCCTCCCCACAAAGCAGCACTAGCATTTTCACTTATACCCACTTCTTTTAAAAGATCTGGTATTATGGGGAATATAATGCCAATGCCGATAATATCAAGTAATACAACGCTGAAAATGAGCGTAATTCGTATATCTTTAAACAAGTATAGTTCTCATTTTCCTTATATAAAGTTAGAAAGATTAGGCTTGTTTCAATGCCTCTTCAAGATCATTTTTTCTTAATCCCAAATCATCTTTATTTGTAATATCTCCAGCAGATAACTGGTCATCTATTTTAGAGATTATATTAGTTATATCCTCCCTTACAATTTTATCGCCTGAAATAGCTGAGTCCACTAGCACTGATACCACGTTATCAATAACTTCTATAATACCTCCTGAAACAAAATATCTTTGTTTTTTGCTCGTGCCTTCAGAAAATTCTAGAAACCCAGGACGTATACTACTAATGCATGGGGCGTGATTTGAAAGCACTAAAAAGTCTCCAATCATTCCTGGCACTAAAACATTCTCGACTTCCCCTTCAAAAACTTTATCCTCTGCCGAGATTATAGTAAGTTCGAATTTACTTGTCATTATTAATACCCTTGAAAACTTTATGCTACATCAGCAGCTGTCTTCTCCGCTTTTTCTATAACTTCATCAATGCCCCCAACCATATAAAATGCTGATTCTGGGAGATGATCAAATTCCCCTGCAACAACTCTCTTAAAACTGTCAATCGTTACATCGAGTGGAACTTGTTTACCATCAGAACCGGTAAACACCTTTGCAACATCAAATGGCTGAGACAAAAATCTTTGTATTTTTCTTGCCCTAGCCACCGTTAATTTATCATCTTCTGATAATTCATCCATACCCAATATCGCAATAATATCTTGTAAGGATTTGTACCTTTGTAAAATTCCTTGTACATCCCTAGCAACATTATAATGGTCTTCACCCACTATCTGAGGATCTAATATCCTACTTGTAGAGTCAAGTGGGTCTACCGCTGGGTATATACCAATCTCAGATATTGCTCTGCTCAAAACCGTTGTTGCATCTAAATGAGCAAAGGAAGTTGCTGGGGCAGGGTCTGTGAGATCGTCAGCTGGAACATAAATTGCCTGAACCGACGTGATAGATCCTGATTTAGTTGAAGTTATTCTTTCTTGTAATGCTCCCATATCTGTTGCTAATGTAGGCTGATAACCCACAGCTGAGGGTATTCTTCCCAGAAGAGCAGACACTTCTGACCCCGCTTGGGTGAAACGGAAGATGTTATCCACGAAAAATAATACATCAGTCCCTGATTGATCCCGGAATTGCTCGGCCAGTGTAAGACCGGTTAGTCCAACCCTTGCTCTAGCTCCTGGAGGTTCGTTCATCTGTCCGTATACAAGAGCAACCTTAGACTCTTCAAGCTTTTCTGGATTTATAACTCCAGACTCAATCATTTCGTGATAAAGGTCGTTACCTTCTCTAGTCCTTTCTCCAACTCCAGCAAAAACTGAAAACCCTGAGTGTACTTTTGCTATGTTATTAATTAATTCCATAATCAAAACGGTTTTCCCAACACCCGCTCCACCAAAAAGCCCTATTTTGCCCCCTTTAGAGTATGGGCATAGCAAATCAATAACTTTTATACCTGTAACTAGTATCTCTGTTTCAGTTGCTTGAGCGGAGAACTCGGGTGCATCTTGGTGAATTGGCCTTGTTTCCTTCTGACTGACTTTTCCTTTCTCATCAACTGGGTCCCCAACAACGTTCAATATTCTACCAAGGGTTGCATTACCAACAGGTACGCTTATAGGATTACCTGTATCAGACACCGCTGTACCTCTGACAAGACCCTCGGTACTATCCATAGCAATGGTCCTCACTGAACTTTCACCTAAATGCTGAGCAACCTCTAAAATCAATCTCGATCCATTATTATCTGTCTCAAGAGCATTTAAAATTGCAGGCAAATGGCTTTCAAACTTTACGTCTACTACAGCTCCAATAACCTGAGTTATTACTCCTAATTCCTTTGACATCTTCAACTCCTGTTTATTTGATTTAAAGTGCTTCAGCACCAGAAATGATTTCAATTAATTCGTTTGTAATAGCCGCTTGTCTTGATCGATTAAAATCTATGGTTAGCTTATCGATCATTTCACCTGCATTTCGAGTTGCATTATCCATGGCTGCCATTCTTGATCCCTGTTCAGAGGCTGCATTTTCTTGAAGAACGGAAAAAATTGAAGTTGCAATGCTTTTGGGTATTATTTCGTTCAATATTTCATCTTCGTCAGGCTCAAAATTAAAGCTTACATTACTGCCTTCACTCTCTTTTTCGTTTAAGGAAACGGGTAGCAGTTTATACGAGCTAGGTATTTGAGAAATAACAGATGCAAACTTATTATAAAAAATCTCTGCAACCTCGTATTCACCATCTTCAAACCTAGAAATAATATCTGACGATATTTTTCTAGCCGTGTCTATTGTAATATTTTTTTCATTACTAAGGTCCACATGGCCAATTAACAGACTCTCAAATTCTCTGTTAAGCTGCTCTCTGCCCTTCTTCCCTATTGTTAGTATCCTTATCTCTTTATTCTGGTTTGTGAGCTCGGCTATTCTTGATTTCGCCAACTTCACGATTGAGGAATTAAAACCTCCACATAAGCCTCTTTCAGCGGTTGCTACTATTAATAGAAACTTTTTACTATCACTACCGTCTCCTAAAAACTTATTATCATCAGCGATGTTTATAACGCTTGATGCTAAATTTGAAACAATGGCTCGCATTTTTTCGGCATATGGTCTACCTCTCTCGGCTGACTCTTGGGCTTTTCTAAGTTTTGCTGCGGCAACCATTTGCATAGCTTTAGTAATTTTTCTAGTCGACTTTACACTATCAATTCGTATCTTTAGGTCTTTTAAGCTAGGCATTTTGTTACTCTTTACTATATCTGTGTATTTAAAAAATTATCTAAAAGTGATTTGATACTGCTTTCAATTTCACCATCTATTTTCTGATCATTACTTGTCAGTTCGTCTACCACAGCTTTTCCATCTGATCTTAAATAATTCACTAAGTTTTTTTCGAAACTTGTAACCTCATTAACAGGAGTTTTATCTAAATAACCTTTTGTTCCTGCATAGATAACAATCACTTGTTCAGCATTAGTTAAGGGAGAGTATTGAGGCTGCTTTAATAATTCTGTTAGCCTCGCTCCTCTATTTAAGAGAGCTTGAGTGCTTGCGTCTAAATCTGACCCAAATTGCGCGAAGGCTGCCATCTCTCTGTATTGTGCTAACTCTAATTTGATTGAACCAGCTACTGATTTCATTGACTTCGTTTGCGCTGATGATCCAACTCTAGACACAGAAAGCCCTGTATTAACAGCCGGACGGATACCCTGATAAAATAATTCTGTCTCCAAAAATATCTGACCATCTGTGATCGAGATCACGTTAGTGGGTATGAATGCCGATACATCTCCCCCTTGGGTCTCAATTATTGGCAAAGCTGTTAACGATCCTGATCCATTATCTTCATTCAGCTTTGCAGATCTTTCGAGTAAACGAGAGTGTAAATAGAATACGTCTCCAGGATAAGCTTCTCTTCCAGGCGGTCTTCTCAATAGAAGGGACATTTGTCTGTATGCAACTGCTTGTTTTGAAAGATCGTCATATATAATTAGGGCATGCTTGCCATTATCACGAAAATACTCTGCCATGGCGGTTGCTGAGTATGGTGCCAAAAATTGCATTGGAGCAGGGTCGGAAGCGGTCGCTGCTACCACAATAGAATACTCAATAGCCCCCGTTTCCTCTAATTTTTTTACGAGCTGGGCAACTGTTGATCGTTTTTGTCCTATCGCCACATACACACAATACAGTTTTTTACTTTCATCAGTTCCAGCCGCATCGTTATAGCTTTTTTGGTTCAATATAGCGTCTATTGCAACCGCTGTTTTACCAGTTTGCCTGTCTCCTATAATTAGCTCTCTCTGCCCTCGACCTATAGGTATCAAAGAATCAACAGACTTAAGCCCTGTTGCCATCGGTTCGTGAACAGATTTTCGAGGGATAATTCCTGGAGCTTTCACGTCTGCTACAGATCTTGTTTTAGATTTTATAGGGCCTTTCCCATCAACTGGATTACCTAGTCCGTCAACAACTCTGCCAAGCAATTCCATCCCCACGGGCACATCCACAATCGAACTGGTTCTCTTGACAAGATCCCCTTCTTTTATTTCTCTATCTGAACCAAATATAACGACGCCGACATTATCTATCTCTAAATTAAGCGCCATTCCCATTGTACCACCTGGGAACTCAACCATCTCACCAGCTTGGACTTTGTCTAAACCATATACACGTGCTATCCCATCCCCCACAGATAAAACTTTTCCAACCTCAGCTACTTCTGTATCGTCACCAAAATTTTTTATCTGTTCTTTTAAGATCTTTGAAATCTCAGATGCTTGAATGTTCATAATAATCAACCTCTTTTCAAAATATTTTTCATACTGTTAAGTTTTGAATTTATACTTGAGTTAAACAAAAATGATCCAACTTTAAGCTCAAGTCCAGCAATTATGTTAGGATCGTCTTCTGCTTCCAGCTTCACTACACGCTTCGTGATCTTCTCTATCGATTTCTTTATTTCTTCTATCTTTACATTGCTGACTTTCTTTGCAGTCCTAATGCTAACAATGAGTTCGTTTTTACTCACAGAACAGAGCTTTAAGAAATCCTCGCTAAAATTCAACAAGTCATAACCCCGGCCTTTCCTTATCATTAGACAAATCGTGTTATGTAAGTGCTGAGGCAACTTTAATTTTTTACTGACATTCTCACACACCTTTTCCTGATCCCTTGAGGAATAGGTTGGATTTCTCAAAAAAGCATTCAATCCATTATCTGATTTCAAAATCTCAAGCAGATTAAGCACATGTTTTTCAACCTCATTACTAGTTTTACGTTCCTTACATAAAGAAAATAAGGCTAGAGCATATCTTGCTGATGGCTTTGAGTTTATATCACTTATTTCTTGCAAACGGATCACCTTATGTTGATTATGGTAAGCTAGATATCATAAAAACGACTGCAACCCTTAAATAACAGAGCATATCAAATATGACAAGTTGTTGGTTGCTCTTTTTTAATTTTTTTACAATTTTTCTAACCTCTAGCTCTAGGCATAGTAGTGACAGGGACATCAATAGGGCTGAAATATCGCCCTGCCTTGGACGCCTTTACATTCTTAACCGCGTAAATATCTTTTCTAGCCTCTACGACAAGAAGGCCCCCCAAAAAGAAACTGTTCAACTTCTTACCCACTTTTTCCCAGAGCAATAAAGATTTAAGCCAATATCCCTTTTTCGCAGGAAACCCATATAAACTTGGTGTTATAGAGTCGATTTGAAATTGATTTTTTCGAAGTAACGCAGTCAGTTGTGAGATCGAATAAGGCTTCCCATACCCAAAGGGAGTGCTATCAGACCTAGCCCAAAAACCTGTTCTATTTGGCACCAGGATAACCAGTTTTCCACTATCTTTTAATACACGGAGAACTTCTTGTAGCAAAAGATCTTGATTATTACTTACTTCTAAACCGTGTGATATAAAAATTAAATCTGCTGCTGACGTATTTACTGGCCAAGACACTTCATCAACCAGAGCCGTCACGCTCTTGGACTTTTCGGGCCATGAAACAACGCCTTGCTCACTTGGCATCAACAAAAGAAAGTTCTTGTTCTCGCTATCTTTTATTTTGTTTTCAAAAAACGGGCAAGCGAAGCCAAAACCAATTGTCAAAGAGCCGATATCAGTTTTAATTTTGGAATCTAACACTCTGTTTATTAAATCCTTTGTAGTTCTTCCGAGTTCAGTGCCACTGTAAAACTCCTTCAATTCAATAACATCCAATCTCATTGTAAATATTCCAATATTGCTAAACCCGTCAAATTATTGCTAGTATATTGCGCTGAAGATAAAAAAGGATCCGTTAAATATGTCTTTGATTGAAATTATTCCCTGCCTATCAGATAACTACGCTTATATTATAAGAGATGAACAAACAAACAAGAATATTTTGGTTGATGCACCTGAGTATGCTCCCATAGAGAAGTATCTAGATGAAAAAGCCATGAGCCTCGATTTTATACTCGTAACCCACCACCATAGTGACCACATAGATGGAATTAATCATTTGAAACTTAAGTACGCACCAAAGGTTATTGGTGCAAAGAGAGATAAGCATAGGCTCCCAACATTAGACATTGAGGTAGAAGAGGGGACAGAATTAAGCATAGGATCAAAAACATTTAACATTTTTGATGTTGACGGGCACACGGTAGGACACATTGCCTACGCCTTGTTGGAGGACAAAGCGCTATTTACAGGAGACTCATTGATGGTCATGGGGTGTGGGCGATTATTCGAAGGCACACCAGAAAATATGTGGGAAAGCCTGAAAAAGCTTAAACAACTTCCCGAGGACATTATGATTTATTCTGGACACGAGTATACAAAATCAAATATAGAATTTGCTTTGACTGTGGATCCACAAAATGAGAAATTAAAAGCTAGAAGAATAAAAGAACTAGAGAAGCTTGGAAAGGGCTACCCCACTGTTCCCTCTACATTGAGAGAGGAATTAGAAACTAATCCTTTTTTAAGAGAAAGCGCGCCATCAATCGTAGATCATATGCACACAATTAACCTTGATCCAGTATCTAGATTTGCGAAAATAAGAACTCTGAAGGATAACTTTTAATTATTTTTTAGGATTTTAGATTTAATAAGTATATATATAGTAAAGTCTTAAATAGAAAGGATACCAATGCCATCATTTTCAAGCTCTCTCGAAAAAAGTATCCACAGTGCTTTAAAGCTAGCAAATGAAAGGAACCATGAGCTTGCGACTTTAGAGCATCTGTTACTTGCGCTGCTTGATGAAAAAGACGCTTCAAATGTTTTAAATGCATGCAATGTGAATATAGATCTGCTGAGGAACAATATTGAGAACTTTCTGAATAATGAATTAGGGACGTTAGTTACTGAGGTTGAAGGGAGTGAAGCCGTTCCAACGACTGGTTTTCAAAGAGTAATTCAACGAGCAGCGATTCACGTTCAAAGTTCAGGGAGAAACGAAGTAACGGGAGCTAATGTCCTGGTAGCTATTTTTGCAGAAAGAGAAAGTCATGCAGCATTTTTTCTTCAAGAGCAAGAAATGACAAGGTATGACGCGGTGAATTTTATCGCTCATGGGGTATCGAAAAACCCAGACTATGAAGAAATAAAAGACCTTGAGGACAAAGCTCAAAAGAATGCGTCTGAAAATTCCAAGAATAACCCTGAAAAGGAAACTGCACTTTCAAAATACTGTGTAAACCTTAATGAAAAATCCAAAAAGGGTGATATAGACCCGCTAATCGGAAGAAATTCAGAGGTTGAAAGATGTATTCAAATTCTTTGTAGAAGAAGGAAAAATAACCCAATACTGGTGGGGGATCCTGGAGTCGGTAAAACAGCAATTGCAGAGGGACTAGCAAGAAAGGTTGTTTCTGATCAAACCCCAGAAATTCTAAAAGGATCAACCATTTACTCTTTAGATATGGGAGCTCTTCTGGCTGGTACACGTTACAGAGGTGATTTTGAGGAGCGTTTAAAGTTAGTCATGAAAGAATTAGAAAAGGACCCAAAGGCAGTGTTATTTATTGATGAAATACATACTGTTATAGGTGCGGGCGCTACCTCTGGAGGAGCTATGGATGCGTCAAATCTGCTAAAGCCCTCACTACAAAGCGGTACACTCAGATGTATGGGATCAACAACCTACAAAGAGTTTCGAAACCATTTTGAAAAAGATAGAGCTTTGGCAAGGCGCTTTCAAAAAATTGATGTGGTTGAACCATCTACTGAAGACAGCATTAAAATATTGAATGGGCTAAAACAATACTTTGAAGAACATCATAAGATCAAATACTCTAGTGAATGTTTGAAAATCGCAGTAGAGCTTGCAAACAAATACATTCACGACAGAAAACTTCCTGATAAAGCTATTGATGTTATTGATGAAGCAGGTGCAGCTCAAAGCCTATTACCGCCCAGCAAGAAGAAGAAAGTGATAGGAGTGAAAGAGATTGAAGAGATAATTGCTAAAATCGCGCGAATACCATCCAAACGCATTTCAAAAAACGACTCAGAAGTATTAAAAGATTTAGAAAAATCGCTAAAAAGGGTTGTATTTGGACAGGAAACAGCAATTGAAATGCTTGCGTCATCCATAAAGTTATCAAGGGCGGGGTTACGTGAGCCAGAGAAGCCAATCGGATGCTATCTATTCGCTGGACCCACTGGAGTGGGCAAAACAGAAGTATGTAAGCAATTGGCTGATATTTTAGGTATTTCTATGCTGAGGTTTGACATGTCTGAGTACATGGAAAAGCATTCTGTTTCGCGTCTTATAGGAGCTCCTCCAGGTTATGTTGGCTTTGACCAAGGTGGGTTGCTTACTGATGGCGTTGATCAGCAACCATATTGCGTTCTTTTACTAGATGAGATAGAGAAGGCTCATCCTGATGTTTTTAATATTCTACTACAGGTAATGGATCATGGAAAACTTACGGACCATAATGGTAAATCGGTTGACTTTAGAAATGTGATCCTTGTTATGACATCAAATGCAGGAGCCAGCGAGCAGGCGAAGGAAGCCATCGGATTTAATCGAACAAAAAGAGAGGGGGAAGCAGATGCTGCAATCGTAAAGATGTTTACACCAGAGTTCAGGAACCGTTTAGATTCAGTAATCACATTTAACTCTCTATCACTCGATATTATTTTGCAGGTTGTGGAAAAGTTTATTTTGCAACTCGAAGGTCAACTCATTGATAGAAATGTAACCATTGAGTTTTCTGATGATACATTGAAATGGTTGGCTGAAGAAGGCTATGACGATAAAATGGGGGCGAGACCTATATCAAGAAAGATACAAGAGCATATCAAAAAACCTCTTTCAGAAGCATTGCTTTTCGGAGAATTGAAAAAAGGCGGCATAGTTAAGATATCTGTTAATAAAAACAAGCTTGATCTACAATTTAAATCCTTGAGTCAAAGTCCATCAAAAAAAATCAGAGATAACATTCTGTCCTAATTATCTTTCCGTCAACTTGAATTCTATGCGTCTGTTTTTTGCCAATGCTTCCGTTGAGTTAGAAAAAGAAATTGGTTGATGCTCTCCAAACCCTGCCGCAGAGAGCCTTTTTGGATTTATTTCGTGTATATTGATCATGTACTTAACAACAGCTAGTGACCTAGCTTGGCTTAGCTCCCAATTATCCTTGAAAATACTGCTCTGACTCACGGGTGTTTTATCTGTATGACCATCTACTCTAAGAACCCAATTTATGTCCTCAGGAATCTTTTGTGAAATATCTTTAAGTACACTCGATATGGTGTCTAACTGGCGTTTGCCTGCTACCCCTATATCGGCGGAACCTTTATCAAATAGCACTTCAGAAGAAAAAACAAATCTATCGCCAACGACATCAATACCTTTGATATCTCCAAGAATCTTTTTTAATCGCCCAAAAAAAACAGATCTATATTCTCGAAGATTCTTTGTTTCCTTTTCTAATCTTTTTCGCTCCTTTTCCTCTAGCTTAGCTCTTATTTTTTGTTCAGATGCAACTTTTGCTAAGGCAGCATTTAACTTTGCTCCTAATGATTGAATTTCTACATTATTAGAAAAGTCTTTTTCAATAGTTGTATCCAATATAGCTGTTAATTCCTTTAATCTTTCCTTTAGAGAATTTG